>CAIRSO010000074.1 GCA_903881215.1 uncultured Bacteroidia bacterium | reverse complement strand
GCTCAGGATGGCAATTTCGCCAGTGCTCATAACGATGTCAACAAAATCAGGGTTAGAGCAGGAGTAGCGCCTTTGGCTGCTTTTACCTCGCCAACAGCTGCTCTTGATGCTGTTTACAAAGAAAGACGTCTGGAATTTGCTTTTGAAGATCAGCGCTGGTTCGACCTTTTGCGCATGAACACTTCTTATGGGGATCCGGAAAAAGCAATTACCATTTTGAAAAGCAGTGTATTTGTTACAGACTGGACAGTTTTGTATTCTTTGTACAACCCCATTGTTCCTCCTACTCAAAATTACTTTAAGACAAGTCGTTTGTTGTTACCGATTCCGCAACAGGAGATCGATTCAAACGACAAGCTGAAAATACCTCAAAATGCAGATTATTAATTGTTAAAAATGCAGATTATGAAACGAATAGAATATAAATTATTGATACTGGTTCTGGTTTGTGGAATTGGTATACACTCTTGCACAAAAGATCCGTCAGTGGTGGTAACGCCAAAGACACTAAATGAGTATGTTGCCGAATTCAAGCCTTTCGTTAATGCTGAACTGTCTTTTGCAAGAAGCAGAAAAGTTGGATACGACAAAAATGAATATTCAGCCACACTTAATGCTGTGACTGCAACAGCCTTTTTAACCATCCAGAAAGCCTACCTGACGGCATTGGTTGCCGACTCTTTAGTTCTGGTTTCCCCAACTACCACCATTCCTCAAATTGTTGCTGGAAATCAAGCCCTTGGGACTCCGGGAAAAGCATTTTGGACAGGCATAAATTTATGCGACAAACGTCCGCTCAATGATGCGATTACTGTTGCTAATACATTAAATAGCAGCCGCATAGCAGGCACAGCCATTGGCAATGTCTCGGTTATTGCAAAAGCAGATTTTACCTTGGCAATAAAGAATTCTACTACCGCCAGGGATGCAGCAACTACCACTATTGATCGCCAGGTTAAAGAAGCAATTGACAAACTCAATTTGGCGACAACCGCATTTAATTCGGCAATTATTAAATAATTCCATACAAAATGATCGGTAAGCTTATAATAGCTGTGTGTTTTTCTATTTTCTCACTGGCAGGTTATGGGAAAAGCTTTAAAGTAAATGATCTGATGCAATTCAACAAAGCGGTTAAGTCATTGCAGGCAGGCGACTCCATTGTATTGTCCAGCGGGATATGGAAAGACACACAATTTATTTTTAAAGGGAATGGAACAGAAAACAAGCAGATATGTCTGGCAGCCGAAATTCCGGGGAAAGTATATCTGGAGGGAGCTTCTTCCCTCAAGTTGTCGGGAGAATGGTTAACCATCACGGGTCTGGTATTCAGAAATGGTCATGCGCCCGATAAGACCGTAATTGATTTTCGAACCAATTCTAAAAATTACGCTTACCACACTGTTTTATCCAATTGTTTGATTGACAATTACAATCAGACATCCAAGACTACTGCCGACCATTGGGTTGCACTTTGGGGTAAAAATAATAGGATTGAGAATTGCTATTTTGCTGGTAAGACCAATGTAGGAACAACCCTTGTAGTCTGGCCAAATGATTCAAACAGCACAAATAATCAACATTTGATCCAACACAATTATTTTGGATATCGACCACCTCTTGGCTCCAATGGTGGGGAAACCATCCGCATAGGTACCAGTGAGGTATGCACGAATGTTTCAGGAACCATCGTCAATGAGAACTATTTTGAAAAGTGTAACGGGGAAGCTGAAATTATCTCCAACAAATCATGCGACAACCAATTTTTAAACAATACATTTTTTGAATGTGAAGGAAGCCTGACGCTCAGACATGGAAACCGGGCCACCATATCCGGAAACTGGTTCATTGGTAATAAAAAGAAAAATACCGGTGGCATAAGAGTGATGAACGAAGGTCACAGGATATTCAACAATTTTTTTTATCAACTTAGGGGAAAGGAGTTACGTTCAGCAATTACTATTATGAACGGAATACCCAACACACCGCCATCCGGATATGCTCAGGTGAAAAATGTAGTCATTGCCAACAATACTTTTCTGAACTGCGCTCTGCCCTGGAATTTTTGCTTTGGTGCCGATGAAGAAAATCAGACTGCAAAACCTGAAAACACTTTGTTGATCAACAATCTGGTTTATTGTCCAGAGGAGCAAGAGGTAATTAAATACAATGAAAAAGCTGAAGGTATTAAACTGGTATACAATTCCTTGATCAGCAGAATAGGATTAGAAAATGCATCAGGATCAACCAAGGAAACTATAAAATTCATAAAAATGATGAATATGGATATACCTTTTTCTAATTCTCCCGCTAAAAAACTGGATTTTGTAACCGATGACATTATGGGACAAAAAATAGGTCAGCCAGTTATTGGCGCCTTTCAGCCCCAGGATGAAGCACTTACATTTGAAATGGCTTCCCCTCAAAATTGTGGCCCCAAATGGTATCAAGCATCAAAACAGTTTTCATTTATTACAATAAATTAATAATTTAATTAATATGTCTAATATCCTAAAAGTTTCAAAAACTACCCTATCCCTTGCCATGATGGGGCTGTCAACCATTCCGATGTTGGCAACTGGTCAGAAGAGCAAACAGGCGAAACCCAATATTCTATTCATCGCAGTTGATGATCTCAAACCAACCTCAGGTGCCTATGGCGACAAACTGGCCAAAACTCCAGGAATGGATCGCCTGGCCAAAGAGGGAATCGTATTTACCAGCAGCTACTGTCAGCAGGCCATTTGTGCTGCCACCAGAGCGAGCATTATGACGGGTTTGCGGCCAGACAGAACCCGAATTTGGGATTTGGTTACAGACTTTAGGCAAGTTAATCCGAACGTTGTTACTATGCCTCAATATTTCAAATCTATGGGATATGAGACAGCCGCCATGGGCAAGATTTTCCACATGAGCAGTGCAGGACCGGGTCATGATGCCCCATCCTGGAGCATCCCCTACCGGGATCCAAAATGCAAAACCTATGCACTTCCCGGTGCAACAAACGAAAGAGGTAAAGGAACAGCAACCGAATGTGCAGATGTTCCTGATGAAACATACCACGATGGAAAAATGACAGGAATTGCCATCCAATTGATGGATAGTCTAAGCAAAGGGGATAAACCATTTTTCCTGGCAGTTGGATTTCTGAAACCTCATCTTCCTTTTGTCTCGCCTAAAAAATATTGGGATTTGTATGACAGAAATAAATTTGAAGTCGCTCCTTTCCAAAAGAAAGCAGCAAACAGTCCGGATATTGCTTACCATGTTTCTGGTGAGCTAAAAGGTTATACAGATATTCCTCAATTTGACAGTTATTCAGAAAAGGAATTGGATCATTTGCCTGTTGCCAAGCAAAAGGAATTGCTTCATGGGTACTATGCGGCCATGTCTTATACAGATGCTCAGATCATGCAATTATTAAATGAACTTGATCGTTTGAAAATTCGTGAAAATACGATCATCGTTTTGTGGGGCGACCATGGTTGGCATCTGGGCGATCACGGCCTGTGGAACAAACACACTGATTTCGAACAAGCAACGCATACACTCTTAATGATGAGCGTTCCCGGCTCAAAACCAGGGATCAGGCCAGTTACCTTGTGCGAATTTACTGATGTTTATCCAACACTCTGCGAATTGACTAAGGTACCAGTCCCCAAATACCTGGACGGTATTAGTCTTGTGCCTGCCATTAATAATCCGGATTCAAAATTGCGCGAATATGCTTTTAGCCAGTATCCCCGAGAAGGAGCAAAGGTAATGGGCTATACCATCCGTACTGAAAGGTTTCGTTACACCGAATGGATGAAAGACAGCTACAGGACCGATATTCCTTACAACAAGAAGTATGTTATTGCCCGTGAAATGTACGATTATGAAAAGGATCCCCTGGAAAAAGCAAGCATTATTGACAATCCCGGTTACAAGCAGGATCAGCTAAAAATGGAGAAGCTATTTGCTGAAAGTATGCAACGGGAGTACAAGAGCTGTGTCGAATATGGCAAATTAGCAGATTTCAAAGCGCCAATCCTTATAGGTTCAGACACAAAAAAAGGGAAAAAAGGCAAAGCGAAAAGTAAGGATTGAGGTACAATTCGGTAGCCTGTTTTCAATATCGTAATTGAGTATAAAATTCCTCTTGCAAACAAATAATGATTTGAATTAGCATAAATAGCAGAGAAATGAAAAATTTATTGACATCATTTGGCATTTTGGCACAGGTTGGATTGAGCCTGACTCAACTCACCGCTCAGGAAAGGAAAATGAATGTGCTTTTTATAGCAGTTGATGATCTGAAACCAGTTCTAGGTTGTTATGGTGACAAGCTCGTAAAAACACCGAATATTGATCGTCTTGCAGCAAGAGGTACCGTGTTTTTGCGGAATTATTGTCAGCAAGCTGTTTCCGGGCCGACCCGGGCAAGTTTGATGACCGGGATGCGCCCTGATTATACCAGGGTATGGGATTTGAAAACGAAAATGCGGGATATTAATCCTGATATTGTATCCATTCCTCAATACTTCATTTCAAACGGATATCAGACTGCCGGTATCGGAAAAATTTTCGATTCACGCTGCGTGGATGATGAACTCGACAAACCCTCCTGGAGCATACCCTATTTCAAAAAATCCGACAAATACTATCCTGTCTCAACAGGTAGCCCTGAAGGTCAGTATCAAAAAGCTGAAACAAAGGCACTGTTCAGAAAATATACGGCAGAAGGCCAGGCAAAAGGGTTAAAAGGAAAAGAGCTGAACGATTATGTTGGCAAAAATATCAAACCTTCGGTCGAATGCGTTGATGTTCCAGACAATGCTTATCAGGATGGTGCAAACACTTTACAAGCCAAAGAGATCCTGGTAAGATTGGCCAAAGATGGCAAACCGTTTTTCTTCGGAGTTGGATTAACTAAGCCTCACTTGCCATTTGTTGCACCAAAAAAATACTGGGATTTGTATAAAAGGGAGGAGATGCCTCTTGCACCGTTTCAACAAAAAGCCTTAAACAGTCCGGATCTGGCCTACCATACAGCCGCCGAATTATATTCCTATTCTGACATACCTGAAATTTCCTCCTTTTCCGATCAAAAAGCTGGGTTGGATTTGCCTATATCCAAGCAAAAAGAGTTGATTCATGGCTATTATGCGGCAACCTCCTTTACCGATGCACAAGTCGGAATCCTTCTCAATACATTGGATTCTCTTGGCTTGTCAAAAAATACCATCATCGTTCTCTGGGGCGACCATGGCTGGCACCTGGGAGATCACAATTTGTGGTGCAAACACACCAATTTCGAACAAGCTACCCATGCCCCACTACTGGTTTCAGCACCCAATATCAAACCTTCAAAATCCAAATCACCATCCGAATTTGTTGATATCTTCCCGACACTTTGCGATCTGGCAGGTATTTCAATTCCGACTCATCTCGATGGGAAGAGCCTGGTTCCTGTGATGAAAAATCCATCGGCTTCCGTGAAAGAATTTTCCGTTAGCCAATACCCAAGAACCCTGAATAAATTGGATACGGAACGCCTTGGTTGGTCCGACGGACAATTTATGGGTTATTCAATCCGAACTTCTAAATATCGTTATACCATCTGGATGAAAGACAGCTTCAGGAGCTTTCAACCATTCGACAAGGATTTGATTGTAGCCACTGAACTGTATGATTATGAGAAAGATCCAAATGAGACGGTAAGCGTAGCAGACAAAAGGGAATATGCTTCCATAGCAAAGGATTTAAGCACTAAAATGGTGGACTT
>CAIRSO010000073.1 GCA_903881215.1 uncultured Bacteroidia bacterium | reverse complement strand
GCGAAAAGAAAAGGATTTAAATTTAAATCCACTAAAGATTTTGCTTCATTGCTCAGTAATAAAACGCTAATTGCGATAGATGATTCGAGCAGTGTTTTTTATTTCTTAATAATGACGGGAGATGCGGCAGAAGATGATCTTGATTTGATTGGCAATAAGTCTGATGCTATGGACACCGAAAAAAGCACGTCATCAATTAAGAATTTTAAGTTTGTTCAAAGGCAATCTCGGTGTTTTTCAATTTATGGGGACGGTTTTCGAATTTCCGTAGAAAAAAGGCGGATAGATGAAAATACCGAAATATTCTTTGCAACTCGCCTGATCAGCAATCTTAATAGTAATGCAGAAGGCTCATTGCGTTTGGCAAAAGGTAAAATTATATTCTCTGATTATACAAAAACTGGTCAAATTAAAGCTTTGGCTGCTGGCAGTATGTCTCGCCTTTACCAGGAAAAGGGAAGCTATTTGAAAAAATGGGATGAGTATGGAGCTATTGAGGGAGAGTTATTACTATCGCGTGCGAAATTAATTGGCAAGTTAGAGTATAGCAACACTGAGGCAATTGTAGAAGGAAGAGTCAAGTTCTTTTTTCAAAAACAACTACCAGATAGCCTTTCTGAAGGGAATCAACTGGAAATCACGGAAAACGAGCCGTTATATGTGCGGAATCCTGATTTGACTTGGGAACAGTATAGTAATTATCTCGAAAAAGAATTCATTCCCAAGCAGGGGCATCATAATGGCGCTGATAATTCTGATGAAGCCTGCGTTGCTAAAATTGTACACATAGAAACTAAAAGTCTGGTATTAGACCTTCCATCGCCACCTTCTGATGGAAAGTTTTTGATTCTTTCGATCAATGGAGACAAAATACAAATTGAACGTCGGATTAAGGCCAGGAAACTTATTCTGGAAGGCAGAAGCGCCAACCCTCTTTTGGGTTTATTGATTGAGGAAGGCGGTGTAATCCCAGATATACAACGTGTGACAAAATTTAAACCTCTCACTCCTTTTGTCAGGAAAAAAATATTCAAGTATGATCCAACTGAAGTTCAGATTAAAGCTATAGAGATCGCTCTTAACACGCCTGATATCGCGCTTATTCAAGGACCGCCTGGGACTGGAAAGACAACTGTTATCACGGCTATTCTTGAGCGATTAAATGAGGAGCACGATAAGACAAGAACCATTCGTGGCGAAATACTGGTTTCCGGTTTTCAACATGGTGCTGTTGAAAACATCGTATCGCGATTAAGTGTTAATTCATTACCGGCAGTTAAGTTTGGGCAAAGGTCAGGTGACTCCGAGTATAGAGATGATGCTGGTACTGAAAGGATTGAGAATTGGTGTCAAGGGATAGCGGACCGAATACGTGCTAAAAATCCACAGATTGTCCAGACGGAAGATCAGCGAGAAATCTCTGAGCTATTTAACCTTTATGCACTCTCACCGTCGTTAGGGTACCATAGTCCAACCTTAAGCATTAGCAATTAACTTCCTCAACTTCTTTTTTAGGAGCAGTTGTCATCATTCGTTAGAACGGGTCTCATCCTTCTTGAGTTTATCCTTTAGATGATCCATCAGCATATCTGTTATGTCATCAAATGTTTTTTGTAGCATTGGTTCACCAAAGGGCCCAGCATATTCGTCATGCCCAGTTTTTTCCCTTAAGTAGTCAGATACCATGCTTTTGGCATTCCAATCCAATAAATCCATTACCACATCTTTTACCTTTTCCATCGGATCAGGCTTTGACGGCATTGGTGGTTTTGGGAAGTATTGCTCCATTATCTTGGCCTCAGCCTCTATAGCAGCTTGTTGGGCACCTGAGAAACAATCTCCGAACGACAATCCCATAGGATCAATCCAGTTCATCGGGTTGTTTCCGCAATATGAATACATATTCATATTATCTGCGTATCCAATCGGGTCGGGCTGGAGGAATCTGCCTAAGTTGGGCGAATACATTCTCGCACGGTAATAGTAATTGCCAGACTCGACATCCCAGTTTCGAGCAGTGAACATTATCGTATTACCGTACACAGATAACAAATTTATTTTTGACGATTCTCCCAAAACAATTTCCATGACTTGGCTTTTTGGGAAGCCTTAAAAGTCATTAGACTTGCCAATAAACCAATAATGATTATCGGGACAGAAACGAGTACAGCATTAAGTAT
>CAIRSO010000072.1 GCA_903881215.1 uncultured Bacteroidia bacterium | reverse complement strand
CTTCATCATTATAATCATATCTCGAACTATTAAATATCGATCTCCATCTTTTCATAGAACTACTTGATACATCAGTTCCAGCTTTAAAAGTCGCATTTAACCAAGGTAAAATCTGCGCATCTAAACTTACATTTCCAAATATACGATTTTCTTGAAATTTATTTCCATGCTCATTTAATATAAAATATGGATTTTGAGCATAAGCTGTAAAATAATTATCTTCGTTAAAAAACTTACTTTTGTAGTCCATTTGATCAACAAAACTAATATCTCTTGCAGATTGCCACAATCCATCTAAAACGGATTGGTCTTGACCTGTTTCAACAAACTTTGAATCTTTGCGAACATAGTTCATTGATGCAGAAGCAGTAAAGATTTTCATAAATTTTGTTGAACCTCTCATTGAAATATTATTTCTTTTATATGAATCGGCATCTGTTGGCATTATACCATCTGCAGATACATTACTGAATGAAATAAAATAGTTTTTTTCTGCATCGCCATTTGAAATTGAGACAGAATTATTATAAGTCTTTCCAGTATCAAAGAAATCAGAAACATTTGTTGGTAATGCAACATAAGGTTTAACCATTTGTTGATTATCAACAACAAAACCCCATTTTCTTAACTTGCCATCAAATTTTGGTCCCCAGCTTCCATTTTCCTGCAAATCACCAGTCGGTTCTGTAGTTCTATTATACCAACCCTGTCCAAATTCGTTTTGGAAATAAGGCAATCTTAAAGGTGCTTCAAAAGTGGATGTTGATGAAACCTCAACTTTTGCTTTATTATTTGACTTTGAACCGTTTTTGGTAGTTATAAGAATAACACCTGATGCAGCTCGCGAACCATATAATGCAGTTGCAGAACCACCTTTAAGTATGGTCATTGTTTCAATATCATCAGGATTTAAATCATTGGCTCTGTTACCAAAGTCAACACCACCATTGATATTTGTAGAACCAATTTGTCCATTACTTACAGGTACTCCATCAACGACATATAATGGTTGATTTGAACCACCTAATGAAGAAAAGCCACGCATAATAACTCTTGTTGAAGAACCAGGTGATCCTGATGCAGAAGAAATTTCAACACCGGCTACTTTACCTTGCAATGCATTCAATGCACTTCTATTTCCAGTTGCTGTGATATCACTCGCATTTACTGTTGTTGCAGCATATCCTAACGCTTTCTGAGAGCGTTTAATACCAATTGCAGTAACTACTAATTCATCAATTGCTAAAGCATCTGATTCTAGTTTCACAGTCAATCCGCTTTTAGCTTCCACTTCCATTGTTTTCATACCTACGTACGAAATAACCAAAGTTTTTGCACTCCCCGGTACTGATAGTGTAAATCCACCATCAACTCCGGTAATTGTACCAGTTGTGGTGCCTTTCACCATAACCGATGCTCCAATAATAGGTTGCCCATCTTCGACTGATAGCACTTTACCGCTAACAGATTTCGACTGAGCATTAACCAAACCCACGCCTATCAGAAAAAGACAGGCCCATAAGAACGTTAGTTTTCTCATAAATTTAACATTTTTGTTTATAAATCATTTAATTGCGCTTTTTTACTGAATTTTATTAAACGAGGATGCAAATAT
>CAIRSO010000071.1 GCA_903881215.1 uncultured Bacteroidia bacterium | reverse complement strand
CAGAAAAGCCTGTTTCGTTAGTAGCTCCGATATTAGGACTTGGCCAATTGATTGTGCCTACATCTTTAAGTTTACCACCAGAAAGAGTATTACCTCCTAGATAGGTGCTAAGGTAAGTCCATTCGGCATCTGTAGCAACATGCCAACCTAATGGAGCGATATTCCGAATATCGCTTGCCGCAAACCAATTATATATACGACCGAATTTAATGCCATAAGTATCATTATTTTGCATATTGCACCATGCACTAGTATTTAAGTTCCACCATACGGTATTATCTGTTACATTATCAATTGCTTCACCACTCCTAAATTTCGTAGTTTTTAAATTCTCAGCCATCCAAACTTGTGTGCCAATTTTCACAACGGAATAATAGTTACCATCTGCATCTTTACATTCAATAAAGTCGAAATTATTAATTTTACTAGCTATAGGTTTATCAGTAACAATGGTACAATAATTACCTGATTTCCCTTTGTAAAGTAACTGGTCACCAGTCGAATAAAGCATGTAAGTTACAGCATTTTTACTCTTTTGAGGTTTAATGGAAATCACTTGCTCTTTAGAGGCAATAGAAATTTTAGGTAAGGCGGTTGAAGCCGACTGACAGATTGCTTTAGTAGAATATGAAAACCCATTTCCTTGTACCTTGATAAGAAAAATACCTTTGGGTAAAGATAGTTTAAACGAGTTATTACCTTGAAGCAGATTTTCACTAAGCCCAGCAATTTTACGACCATCAATGGTATAGGCAGAAATTTGAGTTAGCCCATCCTGTTTGGCAAAAAATGTAACAGTTGCATTGTCTTGAATGGGATTTGGGGAAATACAAATACCATCAAAATTAAAACTTGGATTGTCAAGAGAGGTAATAACATTGGTTAAATTTAAAACACTCCCTGCTGGAACTGTAACGGTAGTTCCTTTAGTGAGATTCTGAACAATAACGTTTTCAACTGTGGAACTTGCGCCAGTGCCTGTAAACGAGATTGTGTAATCTAAAGCGTAAATCTTCGTTGATGCGTTAAGCATCAATAATAAGGCTATAAAAGATAGCTTGGAAACATAAGATTTGTTTTTCATGATTCTGAATTTTACTGGTTTGAAATATGTTTTATTTTGTTTGAATTATTTTTTCTTTTCCGTTTTAAAATCATGAAAGTTTAACGTTTTATCTTCTCAAATTTTCTTTCCACGTTGCATTTTTGTGATTTGTCGTTCAATTATTGCACTGTCTTCTTTTTTTCTATGCATGTTTGGTAACGACGAGGCTAAGCGAAACAGCCCATTTGCGGGGCGAAACACTGTCAAAACCGCTAAAAACTGAATGCGGGCGGAAAAGCTCGATAACCGATAAACGGGCTGTTTCGC
The DNA here is from genome assembly GCA_903881215.1 of uncultured Bacteroidia bacterium. Taxonomy (GTDB): domain Bacteria; phylum Bacteroidota; class Bacteroidia; order Bacteroidales; family Prolixibacteraceae; genus CAINVV01. Next base: position 268 of record CAIRSO010000071.1, on the reverse strand, counting down.
TTAGGTAGTGTTATGCACATGGCGGTTCGGTTTTGTCGAGTTGCGTTGCTTTCTTGTCATTTAAGTCAACAATTTCTCACAGAATTACCTTGTATGTTTTCGCGCCAGTTTTCACTAAGTAAACCGCATCTCTGTCAACTGGTAAGTTTAATCTTTCTCCTTTCGACATAACGGTTTGAATTTGTCTTCCGTTTACTGTATAAAGTGTTACGGTTTCTCCTTCGGAGGTTCCGTCAACTATAATTTCAGAATTTGTTCCGTAAACCTT
>CAIRSO010000070.1 GCA_903881215.1 uncultured Bacteroidia bacterium | reverse complement strand
GCCCTGAAAACCAATCCTGCCTCAACCGGATTGTTATGAATGTAATCAATTTTTTCATCAATAACCTTATTGCTCCATCATTCTATTGGATGATTGTCATGCCTCCAAAACTGATGTATAATAGTTTCGGCTCATCTTAATATGAAATAACTGAAGGGGCATAAAAAGAAGGAATAACTTTCTTTAAACCACGCGATGCAATCGCGTGGGAGCGAGGGTAGATACCGAAGAACCGGTAGAGGTCTATTGCTTTACAAATCTATCAAAATCACGAAAATTGAGAACGGCTGTCAATCCTATCTGATTCATTTCCAATAGATCATTATCTCCTGTTACCAAGAAATCAGCTTTTGAATCAATCGCCAATGAAACCAAATAATTGTCTTTTAGATCACTGCAAAGATTAGTTTCTGTAATTGGTTCAACTCTATCTGAAGACTCTTCCAGTAATTCTAAAAACTCAATAATTTGTTCTTTCGAAAAGTACTTCGCAATCTTTGGTTTTTTGAACACTTCTGATTATTCAGAAAACTGCTCCTGGCAAGTTATTATTGTAATAAATTGTGAATCAATAAGATTTTGGAGTCCTTTCAGATTTTTGCCTATTAAAAATGAAATCCAAATGTTCGAATCAACAATAATCTTATAATGAATGCTTTCTATTTTCATAGCGTTGTTTCCGGACAGATTCAACTTCCATGGTGATTTCCTCAATACTCAACTCGTTGGTTTTTGTTGATTTTAAAAGATTATTGAACCTTTTGAGAAATAGTGATTTCTTTAGCTCATTGAAAATTTCCAACTTGTCATCTTCATCAAGTTTATTTAATATCTTGACAAATTGACTCTTATCTAATTCTATACTTATAGTTTTCATCCTTCAGAACATTAACTCCAACAAATTTAGTAAATATCCCACTAAAAATCAAATTTCAACTATCTACATTCTATGCTTAAGCAAATAGCCAGCCCTCTGAAATGAGTATGATGCCCGCTGGGGGAGAAAAACAAATCATTTGTAATCTCCGTGCTTTCTGCATAATTCAATAAACTTGAGGACCCTTTCGGGTGACACATCGTTTTGCAGGATATGCGCAGGGGCTATCATGTATCCGCCCTCTTTCCCTAAAACACTGAATTTTTTGGATGATCTCTTTTCCAAGTTTAGCATCAGTACCTACTGGGCCTTTCTGCAAGAGTTGGAGCTAATAATATTTATCTATTATCCAGTTGTTTATCGAGAAATATCTCATAGATTTCATCTGTTGTCAAGATTCGGGAGAATCCCTTCTTCTTCAATCCAATCATGAGGCGCTTATCACCGGTCCATAAATTGGCCATCAAGTGATTGGTCAATGCAACAAACAATGCATCATCGGGATCGACATCAGAGACCAATTCAACGGCTTCTATTAAGTCATTATCATTCAATAATATATCATCAACAAATACAATCCTGTTTGCAAATATTTCAAAAATTTCATTAAACTGATCCTGAGAATATTTTGTCGAATTTAGTATTTTGTCTTTGTGTGCAATAATTTCGTCGTGAAGCAAACCGACAGTGTAAAATTCAAAATACTTTGAACCATTAATCAGCAATTGTCCAATTTTGCTTCGAGTATTTAAGATCGCACTAAATACAATATTTGTATCAACGACGATTTTCATTTCAAATTGCGACGAACCTTTACATTGTTCCAGATTGATTTATTGACTGACGCTGCGAGTTCATCAACATCAGTTTGATTCGCGTTTGATTGCGCTGTAAGTTCCTTGTATCGCAGAAAATCCAGCATATTTTGAAGTTCGGTTAAATCAACATTAGCCGGAAGCCGAACTACGATCTCATCTTGAGTCCTTTCGAGTATCATAATAATCTTTTTTCCAAATATACCGATATTTCAGGTAATGAAGAAAATAAAAATTTGCGAAATAGTGTTATGAGTTGCTGGTGAAATAATTAGCGATCTTCCGGTCGCCCAACCCGCTTGCTGGCGCGGATTTGTAAGCTCCATGCTTTCTGTACAATTCAATAAACTTGAGGACCCTTTCGGGTGACACATCGTTTTGCAGGATATGCGCAGGGGCTGTCTTATATCCGCCATCTTTCCCTAAAACACTGATTTTTTCGATGAGATCCATTTCGAGTTCATCAGTGGTTTACATTTGATCATTTCCGATATTCATATCTGACTCATTTTCTGAGCCTTTTACTCATGAATAGTTTGCTTTTAATGGTATTCGTGATCTCACTTCGTTTGATTCCTTGTCCGTTCAATACCATGAATTTTGTCCACAGCAACGCAAGGCGGTTTGTTGGCTACTCCTGTTGGTTACTGAGCTTGCCGAAGCAAAGTCGCCAACGAAGGATCATTCCCTTTCAGAAACCCCTTCATCTTTAATACAGCATGTAAAAGAACTCTCTTTATTACTAAATTCATTATTATAATTCAGGACACATTTGGCAATAGCCAACCGTCCTTATAAAATGCACCAGGACTATAAATCAATATCGATTGGCCTTTGTGATTATAATGCTATTTTTGCAAAATGATTTGAATATGAATGCATCTTGAAGATGATAATTTTGCATTAAAATATACATAAAACAAGCTTTCAGTTAATCCACAAAATATTCATATTATGCCTACCTATCGTATTATATTGACCGAGGAACCGGAAGGTGGCTATACGGTAATGGTACCAGCCCTCCCTGGCTGCATTACCTATGGTGACACCGTTAACCATGCCAAGGAAATGGCCAAAGAGGTTATTGAAGGATATTTGGAAGTTTTAAAAGAACAAGGTGATGAAATACCTGATGACAGCCGTTCATTGGAATATTCATTAACTTTAGCTTATTAACCAATGGGCAATTTCCCTTCATTAACCCCTAAAGAACTCATTAAGATTCTTGAAAAAAAGGGCTTTGTTTTAAAACGAATACACGGGAGCCATCATTATTTTGTACATCCGGAAACTGGTAAAATTTCTGTTGTTCCTATGCACACCAAAGACCTTGCCAAAGGGACATTGCATGCAATCCTTAAACAGGCGGGTATTGACAAAGAAAATATTTAACGATTAGAAGTTTATCGTTGGTCAAGGAATGTTTTCCGCTAGCGTGGATTTGCAATTAGGAGGGGGGTGGAGAAATTAAGAACGAGCAAATAGCGGAACCTAAAGTGAAATAATTGATAATTGAGAGATTGCAAATCCCTTGTCAAAAAGTGCCGATTTCAAATTAACAGAAGCAGTGACAATAGTTTTGACAACGGGTTGCTATCTCAATACCATGGATTTTGGCCACAGAATCGCAAGGCGGTTTGTTGGCTACTCCTGTTGGTTACTGAGCTTGCCGAAGCAAAGTCGCCAACCAAGGATCATTCCCTTTCAGAAACCCCTTCATTTTTTATACAGCATGTAAAAGAACGTTCTCTATTACTAAATGCGTCCTTTCACTTCAGGACACACTTCGTATTAGCAGGGGAATTTGGGACTTGCAGGCATTTTTTAATATTCTTTGGAATTATATGTAACTTTGTCTTATGGGAAATGAAAGCAAACACGAAGAATGGTATTTCCAGTCAGATTATGATTTGGAAACTGCGTTTGATATGTTTCATTCTGGCCGCTATGTTTATAGTATTTTCATGAGCCATTTAAGTTTGGAAAAAGCACTAAAAGGTTTGTTGGTTAAAACTAAAGGGGAATTCCCTTCCAAATCACACAGTTTAATCTATTTTGTTGAAAAGATGGAATTGAAGATGGATGATTCCTTCTATGAATTCCTTTTTACGCTTAATAAAATTTCTGTTCCAACCCGATATCCTGAAGATTTGCGAAAATTAGTCTCTGCCTATACCAAAGAACGAACTTATACCATTATTCATAAAACGAAAGAAATTCAATCATGGATCAAGCAACAATAAATGAGATTATTCAATACCTCAAAGATCTACTAATCAAGAATGGATTAAATGTAGATTCAATTGCACTATTTGGCTCGGCTTTAACTGGTCAAATGCATGAAGACAGTGATATTGATTTAATAATTATTTCTGCTGATTTCAGGAATAAGGATATATTTGAACGTTCACAAATGACTATGAATCCCGAGGTTGCCACACTTAAAAGGTATAAAGTATCTATGGATGTTATTAATTTGTCACCTGAAGAATATGATGACTCCAAAATTAAGATGTACTATCACAGTAAAATAGTTGCATAATTTGTTCT
>CAIRSO010000069.1 GCA_903881215.1 uncultured Bacteroidia bacterium | reverse complement strand
CAGCCATACAAGCAGGAGCCGGATCCGTTTATTTTGGTGTCGAGCATCTCAATATGAGGGCAAGATCGGCCAATAATTTTACCCTTGAAGATTTAAAGGAGATCGCGAAAAGAGCCGGTAAGGCAGGTGTGAAAACCTACCTGACGGTAAACACTGTGGTTTTTGATGAAGAAGCAGAAACTTTGAAGCGAATTATCTTCGCAGCCAAAGAGGCTGGAGTGTCTGCTGTTATTGCCTCTGATCTGGCAGTCATTCAGGCATGCAGGGAGATTGACATGGAAGTTCATATCTCTACCCAACTAAATATCACGAATTACGAAACAGTCAAATTTTATGCACAATTTGCTGATGTCATGGTTTTGGCAAGAGAGATGAACATTGGCAGGGTATGGGAAATTTCCAACAAGATTAAGGCAAATGATCTTCGGGGCCCGGGAGGAGAGTTGATAAGGCTTGAAATGTTTGTGCACGGGGCTTTGTGCATGGCGACCTCAGGCAAATGCTATCTCTCTTTGCATGAGATGAATTCATCTGCCAACAGAGGTTCCTGCATGCAAAGCTGCAGGCGCGCCTACACTGTGACAGATAAGGAAACCGGTGCCGAACTGGTGGTTGACAATGAATACATCATGTCGCCCAAAGATTTGAAAACCATTCACTTTTTAAATAAAATCCTGGATGCAGGAGTTTCTGTCTTGAAGATAGAAGGACGTGCAAGAAGTGCCGATTATGTGAAATGTGTTGTCGAATGCTACCGTGAAGCGGCCAATGCATACACGGATGGGACTTTTAGTGAAGATAAGATTGCCGTTTGGGACAGCAGACTGGCAACCGTTTTTAACAGAGGGTTTTGGGATGGTTATTACCTGGGCCAAAGACTTGGCGAATGGAGTGGTAATTATGGTTCACTGGCCACAAAAAGAAGGGTATACCTGGGAAAAGTGACCAATTATTTCACCAATATCGGCATTGGAGAGATTAAACTTGAAACAGGTTCACTCTTCCCGGGAGATGAAATTTTAATTACAGGACCAAGCAGCGGTGTTATGCAAACTGTGGTTGAGGAGGTAAGGGTGGAAATGAATGCCGTTGAAGAAGCAACGAAGGGATCCTATTGTTCTGTGGCAGTCCCTTCCAAGGTAAGACGATCTGATAAAGTGTATAAAATTGTGGATGCCTCTCAGGTTAAATCACAATAGTAAATAGATGGTAGGGAAAAGACTGTTGATAGTTGTAACGCTTCTTTTGATTACTGGAATTTTTGCCGGTTGGTATTTCTTCGCACAAGAATCCAGGTATTTTGGGACTTCACCTCTCAAAGCGGTACCTGTCGACGCACCTTTTTTTATCAGAATAAAAAACCTTGGCGAATTTTCTGAGAAGACTTCCAAAAGCATTGGCTGGCAATCCATGCGAAATATTTCTGAAGTAAATGATGTGTATACTAAAATTGTCTTTTTAGATTCTTTGATTCATAAGAGTAAGCAGCGCGAAAATTTTCTTCAACACAAGGAATTGATTGTTGTGCCGGCAAAGAATTCAATGCTTTTTTTGCTTGAAATGGGCAGCATTGCTGAAAAAAACAGCATTAATACCCTTATTCAACAATATTTTCTCTCCAAAAATAGTATTGCCGGGACTAAAAAAATCAATGATGCCGAGGTACAGCAATATGAATGGGAAGAAGACAGTTTAAAAGGAAAGATTCTGTTTTCAATTTTTAGAGGTGTATTGATGGCATGCAGCGATGAATCACAACTCCGAATTGCAATCGAACAAATGGATCGGCCTTCCGTTCTGGAAGATGCCAACTATTTACGAATCAATAAAAATACAGCTGTAAAGAACGATCTTAACATCTTCATTAATCACAATACCTTACCTGCCTATCTGTCTGGTTTTTATGCAGATTCGCTGGCCACCGGAATCTTGCATCCCAATTATGCCAAATGGACGGAAGTGGATGTGATTCAAAAGGATAATCAATTGTATATTAATGGAATAACTGTTACTGACAGCACTTCGAACTGCTATCTGGATGTATTCAAAAGGCAAAAGCCTCTAGTCAACTCTCTGGTGCACCTGATGCCTTCTGCAACCACTTTCTTTGTGACGCAAAATCTTTCTCAGCCTGGACTTTACTTTGAAGATTATCTCAACTTTCTTAAAAAAAATAAAAAGATCGACCAATATAACGATAAGACTAATGAGCTTACCAATGCCTTGAATATTAATATCCGCCAATATTTAAATGAATACTGGATCGGAGAAGCAGCCATTGTTTTCACCAATCAAAATCTGGCAGATAGTTCGGACAATAGATTCTTGCTGATGAAAGTAAAGAAGGGCTTGAATGACCCTCTGGTTAATGCCATGAGAAAATGGTTTTCAGGCAATAAAAGCATACAAGATGAAGAGTCAATATCAGCGCGCAGAAGCAGTATCCTGAAAGTGCCGGTTGATCATTTCGGTATGCTTATCGGAGAACTTTATTTTGGCTCTATTCAAACAAAGTGGATGATTGCCGGTGATGGTTATATTCTCATGGGTCCAACCCCGGGCTCGCTTAAAAGATATCAAAGCTTGTTACAAAGAGAGGAGCTTTTGCATAGAATTCCATCCTTTGCAAAACTATCAACCGGAATGGCCCGTTCCTCCAACTACGATATGTGGTGTTCTCCCGGTCAGTCACTTCCATTTTTTGAACCTCTTATCAGGACGGACCATTATCAGAAACTTAAAAAGTCGAAAGAAAGTCTGGTCAAACTGGAAAATGTATTTTGGCAATGGGGATATGAAAACGGCTCATTTTACAACACAGCTTCACTCATTATTAATCCTGAACTGAAGCAGAATCAGTCTCCCTTCTGGAGGTATTTGCTCAAAGCAAAGATGCATACAAGACCTATTTTTGTTGCTTTTTCATCAAAGCAGCAGGAAAGGGAAATTGTTTTTCAAGATTTGGAGAACAATCTTATCAACCTCGATAAGGATGGAATTGAACGATGGAAGAAACCACTTGGAAGTGCCATTATCGGAGATATCAAGACAGTAGAGATGAGTAATAAAGGAGAGTACCAACTCCTTTTTAATACGAAAGAAGCCATTCATGTATTTGACAGGAACGGGGTGGAATTAAAAAAATTTCCGATCCGGCTAAAATCTCCTGCAACAAACAGTGTGGTAGCCTTTGATTATGATGGCAAAAGAGATTACAGGTTTCTGATCGCATGTAGTGATCACAAAGTATACAGTTTTGATAAAAATGGTAAAATTGTCACAGGCTGGCAGCCAAAAGCAACTGATGGTCTGGTTGAATTTCCGGTTCATCATTTCATGGTAGGTTCCAAAGATTACATCGTATATTTTGATCGATCCCATACCTATATCCTTGATAGGCAAGGCAAGGAACGCGTAAAAATGAAAGAGGAATTTGTTCATTCACGGAATGATATCAGCCTTATAAAAATTAAAGGTGCGTCAGACTGTATGGTTACCACAGATGACCGGGGGAAAATCAGATTAGTGGGATTTGACGGAACGACAAAAAAGATCAATGTTGGGAATTTTTCCGCCGGCCATTCATTTTTTCCGGTTGATTTTGGAGTGACTTCCGGAGTGGATTTTGTTTTTTACGACAACCAGAATCTTACTTGTTACAACTTAGCAGGGAAATTGAATTTTTCCATGCCATTAAAAGTGCCTATGCAGCTGTCTCCTACCATTCTTACTATTTGCGGGGGAAAATTAATTGAACTAAATTCAGCAACTGAAAATAGCACCATCCTGGTAAGAAAAGATGGCTCAATTTTTGATAAATTTCTGCCGGGAAAATATAGCCTGCCGGTTGTGGGTTCCTTTTATGAAAGAGGTTCCACCATTGACTGGTTGGTTGCTACCACAGACGGATATCTGGCCAACTATCAAATGATGAAATCGCCATGATTTGCAAATATCCATTAGAGATGATTATTACCTCGTGGCTATTCCATGCGACATTTAAAAAACAAATAATTAACGCATGAAAAAATGAAGAATTTCAAATTTCTGAATCTGCTTTTTGTGTTGGGACTATTTATTGTTTCATGCAATTTATCTGATTTTGATTTAGCCAAATTTGCCGACCCTACCGGTCTGAATCCTGTTGTTTACCGGCCAATGACAAGCGGGACTTATGTTGTTAAGGATTATTTCAATGTCCCCGGTACCGGGAATACTCCTGTCATACTTGATTCGATCAAATATAAGTTAATTCAATATCCCTTAAACGGGACACTCTTTAACACTAACGGCATAGATTCAATGGTCGTAATTGTTAAGACTGTGAACGAAACACCCATGAAATACAGGTATAAGCTGATATTTACTGGTTCCGGGTATAAGGATTCGATCATGGTAATGAGTAAGATCCTAGGCGCTGCGTCTATGAATACTCAAGGAGATGTGATTGAATTTGCGAAGGATTCTTCTGAATACAAACTGGACTCACTTGGTATAGTAAAACTTGGTTCAGCAACCCAGATTGATCTTTCTATTACCTTGTTTCAACCTGATAAGGGGACTGTCCTTGCCAATGTTCTAAAATATGCCCCAGTCTCTTTTAACATTGGATTCAGGGCGCCCATCAATCTGTTTAAGGTAAAATTATGAGAAGAGACATTCTGATCATTCTTGTCTTTTTGCAGATAGTATTTGGAATCTCACATCTCAAGGCGCAGCCCAATTCGCTCTATTTTTTGAAAGGTGTTCCGCAAACAAAGGATTTGAATCCTGCCCGACCGGGGATTGAAAAGGGATTTTACATCGGCATGCCCCTTGCCTCAAAATTGGATGTTTCCTTCAATACCAACAACTGGAGCTACAATGATCTGATCCATAGAGGTAGTGGTACTATGTCCGATTTTATGGTTTGGGATTTTGAAAAATACCTTTCTTCACTTGATAAGAACAATTTTATAAATGTGTCATCAGCCTTGACCTTGTTTGAATTTGGATGGAAAGGAGAGCGGGATTTTTATAGTTTTTCCTGGACAGAACGCCAATTTGCCGAACCGTTCTTTACCAAGAATTTAGCTAACTTGTTGTATTATGGCAACGAACCCTATATTGGCTCCACCTATCACTCCGGGTATTTTGGAGTTGGGGCCGCACACTACCGCGAACTTGCCTTCACTTTTGCCCGGGAGTTGAACAAAAAAATAAGCGTCGGAATCACAGGCAAAATGCTTTTTGGATTGGCGGGAATTAAAACATCCGGATTGAATTTCGTTGGTGGAATGCCCATTAGTGGTGATCAAATTGACCTGGGTGCCAGCGGAAAAGTAAGTTTCTCAGCACCTTTCAACGTTGATATCCAGAATAACAATGGTTACCAGATGTTTGCCAAAGACAATTTCGATCTGAATAACTATTTCAGCAATTTTGGTAATCCCGGTGTAGCTGTTGACCTGGGTTTTTCAAACAAAGTGAGCGAGGATTTTGAATGGTCTGTCAGTATTGTCGATCTTGGATTCATCACCTGGACCAAAGATGTTACAACATTCACGGAGAATGGACATTTCTTGTACAGTGGAGTTAATCTGGATGTTCCCACTATTACTCCACCTACCACAACAAATGTGAAGAAATTATTTTATGATTTAAACAACAGTATTCTCGATGCATTTTCCCCTGTTGAGAGCAATTCTAGTTTTGCCTCACTGCTCCCGGTTAAATTATATTTGGCAGGAGAATACAAACTGAATGATGGCATTACATTAGGAGGATTGGCACGTGTCAGAATATTTAATAATCAGATTCATACATCACTGACAGCATCCGCAAATGCGCGGATTACAAGGAATCTGTCTATGTCGGCCAGTTATTCTGCCATGGAATCCACCTATGACAACGTCGGTTTTGCGGCTGCTTTCAAACTTGGATTTGTTCAGCTTTACGCGGCTTCTGACAATGTCCCTGCATTTTTTCAGCCAACAACAGCCCGAAATGCCAATTTGAGGTTTGGCATCAATTTGATTTTTCAGGATCCTGCTACCAAAAAGTGGGAAGTATACAAAAGAAGGCAACCAAGAGCGGCACCAGGCTGTCCTTTCTGAAAGAGTTGAGCTTAAAAAAAAATACTATTTTTGTGGCATGTTGCTTTTTGTTAAGATATGACACTCTTTATCCTATTAAATATTGCCACCCTTTTTGATGTACTTTTCATCCTCTTGATTGTGTACTATGGGTTCAAATTTTTCCTGAGGTATTTTGGTCCCAAGATTGTGGAAAAAGCAGCGGATAAAATCTACCGGGATTTGAAAGCTCAGGGTGAAGCACGAAGAAAGCCTGAATCTTCATCCCCCGGCAATGTTACTGTAGAACGAAAAGATCAAAAAGAAAAAACATACCGCAGGAACGATGGCGAGTATGTCGATTTCGAAGAGGTTAAATGAGTACCCCGGCTGACTCTTATTATCCACAACACTCTGACATTAAAAATTTTATACAACAATACCCAATATGAACCAGGAAGATCTCTTTAAAAAATTAATTGCTCACAGCAAAGAATATGGATTTGTTTTCCCCTCCAGCGAAATATATGATGGATTGGGAGCCGTATATGATTATGGCCAAAATGGCGTTGAGCTTAAAAATAACATCAAGAAATACTGGTGGGATTCGATGGTATTGCTTCATGAAAATGTTGTCGGAATTGATTCTGCAATTTTTATGCATCCCACCATTTGGAAAGCCTCCGGACATGTGGACGCATTCAACGATCCATTGATCGATAACAAGGATTCCAAGAAGAGATATCGTGCAGACGTCCTTATTGAGGAGGAACTGGCAAAAATAGAAGGAAAAATCGACAAGGAAATCGAAAAGGCGCGTGGTAGGTTTGGTGATACTTTCGACGAAAAAGTTTTTAGGGAGACCAATAACAGGGTATTGGACAATCAGGAGAAGTGGAATGCCTTGCATGCCCGTTTTGCAGAAGCCCTGAACAAGGCAGATTTGGCTGAACTGAAACAGATTATTGAAGACAACGAAATAGTTTGCCCTGTATCAGGAACCCGAAACTGGACAGAAGTCAGACAGTTTAACCTGATGTTTTCTACCGAGATGGGTTCAACTGCCGACAGCTCATTGAAAATTTACCTTCGTCCGGAAACGGCTCAAGGTATATTTGTCAACTACCTCAATGTTCAGAAGACCGGCAGGATGAAAATTCCTTTCGGGATTGCACAAATTGGGAAAGCCTTCCGCAACGAGATTGTTGCCCGTCAGTTTATTTTCCGGATGCGGGAGTTTGAGCAGATGGAGATGCAATTTTTTGTACGGCCGGGCACAGAGCTTACCTGGTTTGAGCAATGGAAAGAGACCCGTATCCAATGGCATAAGGCATTGGGTTTTGGTGCTGCAAATTATCGTTTTCATGAGCACGAGAAATTGGCACATTATGCCAATGCCGCGGTTGATATTGAGTTCAAGTTCCCATTTGGATTCAAGGAAGTTGAGGGGATTCATTCCCGCACCGATTTCGATCTTTCCCAGCACCAAAAGTTCTCGGGCAAGAAAATTCAGTATTTCGATCCCGAATTGAATGAGTCTTATGTCCCATTTGTCGTTGAAACCTCCATTGGTGTCGACAGAATGTTTCTGCAAGTGCTTTCTGCTTCTTATTTTGAGGAGGAGATTGATGGCGGAGACGGCAAAAAGGATACCCGTGTAGTGTTGAGGCTTCCTGCACCGCTTGCACCGGTAAAATTGGCGGTAATGCCTTTGATAAAGAAAGAGGGCCTTCCTGAAAAGGCCAGAGAGATCATCGATGAGCTGAAATTTGAGTTCAACTGTCAATACGATGAAAAGGATTCAATTGGCAAACGTTACAGAAGGCAGGACGCCATTGGGACACCTTTCTGTGTAACAGTGGATCATCAGACCATGGAAGATAATACAGTCACAATCCGCTACCGCGATACGATGGAACAAGAACGGGTCGCCATTGATCAGGTAAAATCAATCATTGCCGGTCAGGTTAGTCTTCGAAGATTGTTTGAGAAATTAAAGTCATAAAAAAAAGGCCACGCGGCCTTTTTTTTATGACTTTAATTTCTTCCTGATTACTTCTTGATTTCAGCTTCCAGCAGATTGACAACTTCATCAGTTACCTTCATACTTTCTTCTTCAGAAGTAATTTTTTTCATGTATTTAATGACTTTGTCTTTGCCAACGATTAGGATAACACCTACTTCGTTGCAATCTCCAAGTCCTAATGCGGTTGGTACCACACGATTTTCATCCAGCATAATGACTGAACCTACGAATTGCTTTTCTTTCTGTCTGGCTTTCATCCGGATACCGGCATTGGGAATCCAGGTCTCTTTGCAATTTGCAATGCCAATACCTTGGTACAGCTTTTCGTCGAATTTCTTGGCTTTAACCGCTTCCGAAAGTTTGTCATTGATATCCTTTACATCCGGGTCTGTATATTGAATCAACAACACTTTTTCACCGACATAAGGAATTTGTTTCGGTTGATTGTTCGCATCGGAGATCATCAATGAAGTCATCGTTATGGGTTTTCCAACCACATCAGCTGTCTGCGCCTTGGCTGCCATAGGTAGCAGGTATAAAAGGCATAGCAGTCCGGCGAAAAACGTGATAAGCTTTGATCTAAGGATTTGGTTTCTTTTCATCTGTTTAATTTTAGTCTTATTTATTTGGTTACATGATCCATAAAGATAGAAATAAATATAAATATCTATCTAGAGTTGGTATTCATCTAAGAACTCTTCACTGTTCGTTGTTCACTGTTCGTTATTCACTCTCAACTCTCAGTTCTCAGTTCTCAACTTTCATTTCTCAACCTTTCCCAATCATCTTCTCAAAGATCTCCCGCTGGTTGATCAATGCTTTTACTTTGTCTGCCGGATCTGTTCTGCACTCAAGTAAAACCCATCCCTCATATTTATTTTTCACAAAGAGATTCATCAAATCCTGGTAAGGATAGGTGGTATCATCCAATTCGCGGACGTGACAAATATCTCCAAAACGGCTTTTTACCATGTTAAAATTGGCCTCGAGTCCGCCGCCATTTAGATCTTGTGCGTTGCAGTTCCAGCAAACCGTTGCATTTGGGTGGTTGGCAACATCCATGATGGCTTTGATGTTGGTTAATTCCTGTGTTTCATTGCCATGAACCTCAAGCCTGAGTATTTGTCCCATGTCGGCACCAAATTTTGCCAGCTCATTCAAAGAATTCCCAATTTGTTCTATCGTCTTTTCATGAGGAATCCCGCTTCTGAATTGATTCGGTTTAACTTTTACTCCCAATCCGCCAATGTCCTTGCTAAGCTGGAAGAAAGCTTTTGTCTGTTCAATTGATTCGCGAAGTTTCTCCGGTTCAGGATAATCATATTGTTGGTTTGTGCCCATTCCGACAATTTGAACCGGACTGTCACTGAATTTTTTTCTAACCAGAAGGCGCTCTTCTTTTGTGAGTGCAACAGATACTTTGTGGGCATGTTCAACACGAAGTTCAACGCCATTGATATTGGATGCAGAAAGATTTTTGATGATCGTATCCTGATCCCAGTCCTTTCCCCATAAATAAGTAACAAAGCCAAGTTTCATGCCATGTTTTTTTGCTTTCCCAAATGCGAGTTGCCCGGTGGGTAATACCATTGCTCCTGTTACCAGTCCCAAATTTCTTAGGAAGATTCTCCTGCCTTCTTGATGTCTTTCCATTTTCTTGATTAGTAAAATTTATTTATTGATGGTTTTTGAATGATGTCTGGTGCCTTGATCACAAATTTAGCGAAATAATATTCAGGTGTATACACTAAAAAGGAGAGACACTAAATATTGTCTCTCCTTTTTTTGAGGTATTCTTTGGCCACCACCAAATCTTCGGGATGCGTAATTTTAATATTATCCCTATTCCCCATTACCATTCTAATTTGAAATCCTGATTGCTCTACGACTGAAGCATCATCGGTAAAGGATGGGTTATAGTTTTGAGTATAAGCTGCTTCTAATATTGACAACCAAAATACTTGTGGGGTTTGAACTGTGTAAAACAGGCTTCTATCCACAGTTTCTGAATGCTGCAAGGAGCCTGTTCGTATCGTTTCATTCATCGTGAGTACAGGAATGGCTGCGCCTGTTTCACCTGCCTGATCAAAACAATTCGCAATAGTTTGTTCTGAGACGAGAGGACGAACTCCATCATGCACGGCAACCAGATCTGTCTCACCGAGGGAACTCAAACCATTTTTGACCGAATGAAAGCGAGTTTCACCACCTTTTACGACCTGATGCGGATATTTAAAATCATGCTTCAAGCAAAGCGCTTTCCAGGTACTGATTTGGGATTCAGGCAATACAACAACAATGAAAATGGAAGGATCGTAGTTGATAAAGCAAAGAATGGACCACATCAAAACCGGCAGATTGTCCAACAAAATAAATTGCTTGGGAAGTTCACTCCCCATTCTGGATCCACTTCCCCCGGCGACGATGATGACACTTTTCTTCACTTGTGATTTTATTATTATGAAATTAAAGGCTTTTGTCTGGCTCAGATGCGCAAACGAAAATACCAAATCCTACATCCAAAATTAGTCAATTACTTATCATTCCTAAAATAACACAATTTGCATTGAGATTCCACATTGCGTTTTTCTTTTAATTATTTTTGAGTTCATTTTAATTTTCGTGCATATGAACGAAATTCTTCAATTTCTCAAAGAGCTTGATGCCAACAACCAAAGGGATTGGTTCGAAGCAAACCGGAGTCGTTATGAAAAAACGCGTAAGGATTTTTTATCCCTTACTTCCTGGCTAATCGATGAAATAAGAAAATTTGATACGGAAGTCCCTCTTCTTCAACCCAAAGATTGTATGTTCCGTATTTTCCGGGATGTTCGTTTCTCTAACGATAAGCGTCCTTTTAAGTCAAATTATGGGAGCTACATGGCCCGTGGCGGCAGAAAATCCGGCTTTGCAGGTTATTATATCCATCTTTCACCGGACGAACATTTTATAGCAGGCGGAAACTACATGCCTCCTCCTGAGCATTTGCATGCGATCCGTCAGGAAATTTATTATCATCCGGATGGTTACAAAAATTTACTGACAAAAGAACCCTTCAAATCGACCTTTGATCAGCACTACTTTGATGCATTAAAGACTGGACCCAAAGGATATCCCAAAGATTGGGAGCACTTAGACCTTATTAAGAACCGCTCATATGGTTTTGGTCATCGCCTTACTGAAGCAGAGGTTCTCGCTCCGGATTTTCCTGAAAGATGCATTCAATATTTCAAGATAATCCATCCGATGAATCAATTTTTGAATCGTGCGATTGATGAAAATGGACCTGAGTGAAATCACAACAGATTCCCCTAAAATTAATTCCTCAATAGATGAAAAGAATTCTTTTGCTATTTCTGATTTTTGTGTCAGCCTCCGTTCTCAAAGCACAAAATGTGCAACTGCATTATGATCTTGGAAAAGATCGCAAATTTCCGTGGACCCATGTCGAGATGTTTAAGCCTGACAAATGGGGAAGTACTTTTTTCTTCATTGACATGAATTACGGAGAGGGAGGCGTTCATGGAGTATCACTGGCATATTGGGAAATTGCACGTGCCTTGAAATTCTGGAAAAGTCCTTTCGCTCTCCATGTTGAATACAATGGTGGATTTGGACAATTCAAAACCAGCACTCCCCTGAATGGCGCATACCAGATTAATAATGCCTGGCTTTTTGGTGGAGAATATACCTGGAATACCAAAGATTTCTCAAAAGTTTTTACCCTTCAGGCTTTATTTAAGACCATCCAGGACAAAAATTCAGCATCGTTTCAGATAACTGGCGTATGGGCTATTCAGATGTTAAAAAACAAAGTCACCTTTTCGGGATTCGCTGATTTTTGGAGAGAAGATAATTTTACCGGTACTGCAGACGAGACCAAATATGTGTTTCTGACCAAACCTGTCTTGTGGTACAATTTTACCGAACATTTCTCCTTAGGAACCGAACAGGATTTAAGCGCCAATTTCTCCGGTCACAAGGGATTCATGTTAAATCCCATGATTTCGGCTAAGTGGACTTTCTAAAATTCAAAAAAAAGTGTATTTTTGCCCAACAATAAAGGGTTGTTAGCTCAGTTGGTTTAGAGCATTACCTTGACAGGGTAGGGGTCACTGGTTCGATTCCAGTACAACCCACATAAAAAAAGGATCTTTTCGGGTCCTTTTTTTATGCCCTTTTTTATGATCTGAAATCCAACAAAATCTTGATGTTATTCGCAGGATTTTCTTCCAGTATTTCAAATCCCCGTTGTGTTTGAGACCCGTGTAGCGTTTGGGAGATCAAGGCTTCCGGTTTTAGTAAGCCTTTGGAAAGGAGTTCAATGGCTTCGGCAAATTCGCCATGGCTTACCCGGGATGAGACAATTTTCGCCTCTTTCCAGATCAGTTCTTTGAACAGAATAGGAACAGGTTCATTGCCCAAACCCAGAACGCAAATTGTTCCGCCGCCCACAATACTCTGGATGCATCCGCGAACGGGGGTTACTAGTCCTTCGATGTCATGGGCGTGACCCACTGCCTCGAAGGCAACATCTACTCCCCTGCCGTCGGTTTCCATCTTGATCCGATCTACAGGATTTTCTTTGGATGCATCAATGGCGATGACATTTTCATAGTATTTGGGTCCGATGGCCAGACGGGGTTCCAAAATATCCACCATAAAAACAGTATTGTCCGTGACTGTTCGAACCGCCTGCAAAATGCACAATCCTACCTTTCCGGATCCCCAAATCACTACGGTGTCATCTTTTTTAAGACCTGCGCGATTTTTTGCATGACAGCCGATGCTCAGCACCTCAACCAGTGCTACATGTTCATCCGGAATCTGGGATGGCACTTTGTATAGCATAGAAGGAGGAAGAGAAATGAACTCAGTAAACCCGCCATCCATATCAATGCCAATCAATTTCAAGCTGCTACAAGCCGGAAAGTGACCCTTCAAACACGCAGGGCATTTCCCACACCAGATGATCGGATCAGGAGCCACTTTTTCACCAACAGCCCAACCTTCAACACCCGTGCCGACTTCAGCAACAATTCCGCCAAACTCATGACCCATGATCATGGGTGTTTTGGTCCGCGGATGAAATTCCCCTTTATGAATGTGCTGATCACTTCCGCAAATGCAACCGAAATTAACCTGGATCAGAACCTCTCCAGCTTTGCAGGAAGGTTTCTCAACCTCGAGCCAATCGACTTTTTTGTAGGCTGTAAGAACTGCTGCTTTCATGGATGAGATGTTGGATTTAAATTCTGTAAGATACTCATTGTTAATAATATATGGCATTCTTAAGTACGGTAATTAAAGGGTGTTTTCAAAGAACCAAGATACAAGAATAATGGAACATTTCCGAAAACTGGGAATTTAAATAGTAATACAATAAAAGAGCAATTAGAAAGTGAATATTTCTGTATAATTTTGCCAATGGTTCAGTCTGACAAACAACGAAACAAGAATACAGGCCTGTGGAACTGGCAAGCAAAGAGATCGTACAAAAAATTATTTCGGGGAATAAGCCTTCTTTTGAAAGCGTTTACCGATATTTCTATCCCCGGCTAAACTACTTTGCGAGGCAGTATCTTCTTGATGCGGAGGCTTCAAAAAACATCGTTCAGGATGTCTTTACTGAATTGTGGGACAAACGTGAAACTTTACAGCACGACACCAATCTGAATGCATGGCTTTTTACTGTCACCAAGAACAAGTCACTAAAAGCCATCAGCCAATTTAAATCCCGGCAAAACTACGAGAGCTACATTAAATCCAGAGAATTGTACATCAATTACAAGTCATTGGACGATTTCGATACCAGTACTTTTGTTTTTGAGGAGCTGCAAACACAAATAAAGGCCGCTCTTGAGAAATTGACACCGGCCTGTCGAAAGGTATTCGAAATGAGCCGATTTGAGGAT
>CAIRSO010000068.1 GCA_903881215.1 uncultured Bacteroidia bacterium | reverse complement strand
GTTTACCGGAAATTTCCAATTCTGTCCAGTCAACCACAACTTCCTCAACATTTTTACCTCGGTTGAATAAGCCAACCGCTTTCGTGCCGTCAGCCAGATTTTTGACCATTAAAAAACAATTCTTGGATTTTTCGATAACCAATCCACTTTCGCCCAAAATATCCTGATTTACTTCGATCACTTCAGGATTACACAGCACATTGATTGTAAATTCGTCCAACTTCGACATATCTCCACTATAAATCAGTGGGGATGCTATAAGACTCCAAAGCGACATATAAGCATATTGCATGGTTGCCGGCATCTTCGTAAGTTCCGGAACCCCCATTTTATGGGCATTGCCAATCCAGCCAATCTGGATATAATCCGGATCGTTCCATTCACCAGGTTTTGAGAACTGTCTGTATTTAGTATTCTTGATGGCAACATCGAAAATACGGTCCAGCTCGAATCCCAGATCATCGCCTGTCCGCCAGCTATTGCCGCCAACTTCGCCTCCCCATTTCCACACATCTGCCCTTCCATATTGGCACAGGTTGAAAACGATATCGCGATCCAATGATTTAAGGATATTACCCATTTGACGCATTGGTTTCTGAAATGCTTCAAGGCTACTATCTTCTTTTTGTATTCCAAAGTACGAGCACCAGTCATATTTCAGAAAATCAAATCCCCAGGCCGCAAACTGGCGTGCGTCTTGTTCTTCGTGTTGATAGGCACCAGCAAATCCCGCACAGGTAAATGGTCCGGGAGAGGTATAAATACCAGCTTTTAGTCCTTTGGAATGAATATATTTGGTAAGGCTCAACATATCCGGGAAATAACGATTGGTGTTAATATTCCCCATTTCATCCCTCAATAGGCCAACACGTAGCGAATCACTTGATTTGGTGGCATTAGCCCAACAATCGTCGATGTTTATATACTGATAGCCAACATCAGCCATCCCGCTACTGATCATCAAATCAGCAGCTTCACGAACCATTTTATCGGTAATCCGGGCATAATGCGCATACCAATGGTTCCAACCCATTGGAGGTGTAAGTGCCAGTATATCCCCTGAAACAATTTTTAAATTTCGCTGATCTTTACCTTTTGAATTAATGGCCTTTATGACCAGATTATAATCGCCTTTGGACGGTGCATTTCCAGTAATAATCCCTGTTAAAGGATCAAGTTTCAAATCAGACGGTAAATCATTTACTGAAAACTTAATTGGCCGCTCACCCTGACACGGAATCCGGTAAAGAAATGGATGACCTGGACGACACCCATAAACTAAAGGGCCATTGATGCGGGGTTGCGGTTTTGGTGGGGGCGTATAAATTTCAGAACCTTTAAAGGTAGCGCGATTTTCCTTCTTGGTGCCATACGATGTATCCGGTGCTGTCACCAGAAAAAAGGTAAATGTTAGCGCAAATACACAAGCCATGGATTTTATTTTCATTCCAATTCTAATTGCTGTTTAATATTATAGGACAGTCAGGTTATTATACCCAACTGTCCTATTTTTTAACATATTATTAATTAGTACTTTAAATGCTCTCCTTTTGGATGCCTATTTCAACTTGTTGAATTGACCATATCATGAATCCATCCTTCCAAGAGATTACCAGCCCGGATTTTGTTTCAATTCAGGATTTATAGCTATTTCTTTTGTTGGCAAGGGACACAGATAATGTTTGTTTATATCAAATTTTCTCCCCGCTGCACTTTCAGCAATGATAAACCCTTTGGAATCTGTATTATTTTGCCAACTGGCTCCTTTGTAAGGGTTTCTGTCTTTACCTTCAATAATTACAGGATCTGTCCAGTTTGATCCAACAATCTTGACCCCCTTAATATCCTGAGGCAATTCAGTCTCAGCAGTTTTCCATCTTCTCAGATCATCGTATCTGAAACCTTCCATAGCCAATTCAATGGTCCGTTCTCTTCTTATTTCCTGCCTCATATCCAGGCCATTCGCTAACACAAATGCATTCGATAAAGCTGGCATTTTTGCTCTCTGACGTATCAAGTTTATGGATTTATTTAAATCGTCATCACTAATTGTACCGTTTCTTTCAAATGTGGCTTCTGCATATATCAGGAGTATCTCTGCATACCTTAAAATATGATAGTCATAACTCCAATTCCACGCTACCCCATTGGCGTAAGTATCTTCGGACACAAATTTATATGAAGTATAACCCGTGTTCCCATTACGCTGCGGATAAAATGGCCAACTTGCTACAGGAATAGGGTACCACGGTTGAGCAACAAGATTTCCTGGGATCGTGATGGTCATTGTCATTCGCGCGTCGCGATTCTGAAACTCAGAAGAGGT
>CAIRSO010000067.1 GCA_903881215.1 uncultured Bacteroidia bacterium | reverse complement strand
GCTCTATGAATCAACCCTCGAAACAAAATGGTTGCAGAGATCCGAAGAGATGGCCAATCAGTTTTCGACCTGGGTAATGCCATATGATTATATATTTCCATCGAATTCTGCTTTGGGCAAACTCGGCGTTCAAACGACCGGCATTGTTGGAGCAAATACTCAAAATAGGCATGGAGCACCCGGAATTTGCACCCATTCGGGGATTGCACTTTGGCGATTGTTCAGGGCTACCGGGAATGTTCGCTACTTACAATTGCTGAAGGAGATCGCATCTGTGATGCCCCAGTTTCTTTCGCATCCGTTACGCCCGATAGAAAAAATGAAGATCGGATGGATGTCTGAGCGGGTAAGCACCACTGACTGGTTGGAAGGAATCGGAGAACTGATGTACGGCTCAACATGGGCCGAGACCTCACTAATGTTGTCATTTATAGAACTTCCGGGTGTTTATATTCAACCTGATAAATCCCTTTTACATGTAATCGATCATATTGAAGCACAAATAATTCAGGATAAACCCAATACTCTGGTGGTAAAACTTTCAAATCCTACTTCGGAAGAAGCCAACGTAAGATTATTTGTAGAATCATCAGAATTGGCAAAGAAACCATTGGGTGAGAATGCATTGTGGAACGGACGTATCATGCGCTTAAAACCAGGAGAAAGTACCATCCTGAAATATAAAAAATAATCTATCAGACCCCTTATAATATGAAGAACCGATTTATCACATTGACATTGATTTTGGCTTCCATTCTCAATTTATCAGCGCAGCCAAATGTTACCGCAATAACGGATCCACTTGAAGTTGTTAGACTGATCGGTGATAAACTGATCCGGGATACACCTTTTCAATACAGGTTGACGACAACTGATGTCAACAGAAAATTCAATGGCTTGCACTATATTGATTTTGGAAGAAGCTTCGGACAGAAACAATCCGCTGTAGCGTACGCCTTTACTCAATTGACCGTGCAAAACGATACTACAATAACCATTCAAATTGCCCATACCGGTGGATGCAAAATCTGGATTAACGGAAGTTTAATTTATCAAAAACAAGGAAAGCAAAAAGTAGATATTCGTTTTGAATAACGTAGCGTCGAAATGCCAGAGAGCTTTTCTGCACCATTAAAAAAAGGCAACAACAAATTATTAATAGAATCTGAAACATTTGGAAATGAGTGGATTGTCTATCTTCAACCTCCAAGTTTAAAAGGAGCAATTGTCGGAGACAGACGTTATGAATTGGTCATTGGCCTTCAATCAGTCAACAATATCGATAAAAAAATAGCTGCACTGACCAATTGGCTGGTCATAGGTCCATTTGCAAATTCTCAGGAAAAAGGCTTAGAGAATCCCTATGCTCCGGAAAAGGAGTTGATTTTTGGCAAAATGTATGAAGGGATTGATGGACCGGTAACCTGGACAATTCCAAAAATTGAGATTTTGGGGGATGTCATCGATCCTTTGCCATGGGGTACCAATTACTCCTGGAACTATCACAACGGAGGAGTAGCATGGGCCATGCAACAATTATCGGAAGTAACCGGTGAGAAGAAATACAATCAATATGCGTCAGACTTCTGTGACTTTCACATCAATGGCGCACCCTTTGTCAAATATCAGGTGGAGACCTTGCGAACTGTCAACTCTGCCAACAGTGGGTTTCTTTTCTCCCCTTTGCTTGATTTCACTCTCGCTCCAGCTCTTCCATACATTTACCGACTTAGGAAAGAGCCATCCTTTAGCAACCGCGAAGCATACATTAACTACATCAACCGGATGGTAAAATATGCCAAAGATGAACAGGTCAGGCTTCCCGGATCAAACAATTTCACAAGAATAACTCCTGAGAAATATACCACCTGGGTGGATGATATGTTTATGGGTATCCCCTTTCTGATACAGAATGCTCAATATGCAGTTTCTGAGTCGGAGAAAGAAGTAGATAAAAAAGTGATTTTCCTACGCAAGTTAGTACGCGGTGGCAGCGAACACAGTTTTGGTATTCACGTAGCCAAAATGG
>CAIRSO010000066.1 GCA_903881215.1 uncultured Bacteroidia bacterium | reverse complement strand
TTTTACAATCAGGATGCTGTACCAGTTGAAATGGTAAACTACCTCGATTTTGACAATATGGATCAGGTAAAAGAGATCAGTTCCATGCTTAAACTGGATGAAAAACAGCAAGCCAAAGAAACGGAGACCAAAAATGAAAAAAAAGAGAATGAGGGCCAGCAAATTGACAAAGATGCATTGGACAAGATCAAGCTTCAACTGAACCCCAATTTCAAATTTAAACAAGAAAAACAAATTTATGTGCCGGAGGAAATTGAAAAGGTCATAGAATTGGTGACAAAAAAAATGAAAGAGTTTGAGATCGAAACTATTGAAACCATAAGCATTCACTATGGCAAAAAGTTCAGGTTTAGACTAGGGTTGAAGCAATCAGAGATCAATCTGTTTTACGGAAAGAAAGGGTTCACGGTAGTGATTACTCCGCGCAATGGGACTGATTCAGAATTGAATACGGTGGCAGGCAAACTGATTGAACAAATCCTTGGAGATCAAATCCTTCCTCAGGCTATCCAGGAATTTTAACACCATCCATTTAGTAGTTGTACTACTATTGAAAGTCGAACAATGTCAACACTTTATGCATTTAGTCAGAATTTAAAAAAGCTCAACGGAGAGCAAAAATTTTCGGAATCGCTTTTGTATTTTAAAAGTCTAAAGAGCTCATTTTCAACAACTGAAATCGGTAACAATAAATTCATTGTCAATGATATGATGATTGCGCTAATAGAAACCAGCAATTATGACGCACTCTTCAGCTTTCTGTCTATTTACCAAACAAAACCGGATGCACCGAGCTTTCCATATCTATTAAAAAGAGTAAAAGAGAAAACAACCACCCCGTGGGATTTCGTCAACAAATTTTGTGATTTGGTAGAAGTCCAGCAACTCGAGACGACCTGTAAGAAAATCGAAATTGAAAGAAAAGGAGTCCGGAAAGAGTTGGAGTTGGCTTCGGCACAGGAAGAGTGGTATGCTTTAAAAACAAAGGCATTATTTGAAACCGGACAATATGAAGCTTGCAGTGCAATGTCGAAGGAAGCCCTCGGATATTTTGAAAAATTCCACTATTCCTATGACGTATGGTTCGCACGCAGGATTGCACTCTGCAAGAAACAAACGGGCAAAACGATAGAAGCACTTCAGGAACTACTTGCCTTGTTAAAAAAGAAAAAAGATTGGTTTATTCAATCTGAGATTGCAGGGATCTATTTTGAATTAAACGAACCAGAAAATGCCTTGAAATTTGCGATAGAAGCCATTCAGAATTTTGGAGACCTCGAATACAAAGTTGGGTTAATTATCCTGATAGCGGATATTTTATGTCAAAAAGGCGAAAATCAGTGGGCATTCAAACACTATACACTTTCTAAGTTGCTCAGGGAAATGGAAAACTGGAATGTACCATCTTCTTTGATACAAAAAATAAATAAATTTGATTATCAGGCAATTACAGAAGATGAAATTTCGCAATTAATAGCTGAATTGACGATTTTCTGGAAGAATGCTCTGCCGGAAAGAAAAAAACTTGAGACCAGGTTACGAAAATATACAGGACTTATCACAAAAATATTGCACAATGACATCAATGGCATCGATGGATTTATCCAGGAAGGCCTTGAAAACCTGTATTTTAGAACAAGGTACGATGTTTCAATGTCAAACCGGATTACAGCGGGGGTTAAAGTTGAGTTTGAAAAAAGATTATCGGAAAAGCACAATAAAATGAATGCTATTAATATCAAATTATATGATTGAATGCGTTGATATTACAGATGAAAACAATCAAAGAAAAGCCAAGTAAGAAAGAGAAAAAAAAGAGGATTCAGCCTTCATTCGGGGAAATCATGCGAAAACTTAAGAGGTCGGGACTGGAAGGTTCGCCTCCGGCAAATAAGCGATGGGATGATGGCTCGGAAGTTGAAGAAATCTCGGCACGTATTCAGCGAATTTTAGGTATTTTTAATCGTCAAACAGGAAATGCTGCTCATATGGTCTATTTTGTGATGTACGACATTGAAAACAATAAGGTTAGGACATTGATTGCCAAATACCTTTTGAAGAAGGGATGCACCCGCGTTCAAAAGTCAATTTTTCTGGCTGATACAGAAAGAAAGATTTTTGACGAAATTCAAAAGGATCTAAAAGAAGTTCAGGAGTGTTACGATAACGATGACAGCATTTTGTTGGTACCTG
>CAIRSO010000065.1 GCA_903881215.1 uncultured Bacteroidia bacterium | reverse complement strand
TTTTTACACTTTAGCACTAGGGAAAAGTTATGAGTTATAAGTTATGAGTTATGCTGAACTCCAATTATTGCACGATTGTATTCATTCTCACATTTCCCCATTAGCATATTAGCACATTATCATATTAGCACATTAGCACATTATCATATTAGCACATTATCATATTAGCACATTATCAACCTTTTATCTGCACTACTTCAATCTTCGCCCTTTCCAACAATTCAATCCCATCGTTCATGTGATAAGGTTCAGAAAAGACCACCCGAACAATGCCTGCCTGGATGATAAGCTTGGCACACTCGATACATGGAGATGAGGTTACATACAAGGTTGCACCTTCACTGCTATTGTGGGATTTAGCTATCTTGGTAATTGCATTGGCTTCTGCGTGAAGCACATATGGCTTGGTTTTGTTGTTGTCATCTTCGCAGATGTTTTCAAATCCTGATGGTGTCCCATTGTAACCATCCGATATAATCATCTTATTTTTGATCAGCAAGGCACCCACCTGTCGTCTTTTACAATAGGAATTCTCAGCCCAGACAGCGGCCATCCTCAGGTATCGCTCATCAAGCTTCAACTGCTTTTCACTCATGTCTTATCTCTTTCCCACCTTCTATATCATAACTCATAACTATTATCTCATAACTTTACTTCAACAATCTTGCTCGTTTTTCAAATTTCCGTGGATCGACATACATATCTCTTGAAAACTGCGATTTATCTCTTGAGCCAAATACGGCTTTTAAATTGGATAATCCTCCAACATTTGGCAGTGTCTGTGATTTTAAACCTTTCATATAGTCTAAGACAATCTTCAGCAATTCTTCATTTTCGTCCCCCAACTGTAACATGTTAGAAATACTCTCCTTTTGGGTGATATCGGGTGTCAAACCTGTAACGAAATCGGAAATACCCAATGAATTGGCATATTTGGCAACTATGGGTTGCATGGCATATTTGTGAGTGGTGACGAGCTTGTTGTTGGCGTCATAATCCTTCAGGGTCAATGAGGCAACATATTTTCCATACGTATTGGTCCCTATGGATTTAACGTTCATGTATGGCTTCAATCCATTGATCAGCAATTCACTGGCTGAAGCTGATTCCCCCGAAACGATAAAGTACACATCAGAGAGAGCCAGTGAATTAATAGGAGTTGTATTAATTTTGTCTGTAAAATTGCTGTTGAAATAACTCTCCCCGTAGGTGGTGGTGATGTATGGCGTAAGTATACCATTGTATACACTCTTGGTAAATAATTTAGTTGTATTGGTCGTATAGATCATACTGGCCAGATAGATAGCAGTCTGAACCGATCCGCCACCATTGTAGCGGAGATCCAGAATCAACCTGGTGACACCTGCCGTTTTGAATTGCTGAAAAACAGTATTCAATTGAAGGTCAAAATCAGCTGTGAAGCCATTGTAAACAAGATAACCAACCTTATTTCCGTTTACAGTTAAAACTTTACTTAAAAGAACAGGATCCTCCTGCAACTCAACTGCAGTCAGAGTAGCAGTTTTACCGGTTGGTGCAATTACTCCATTGACAACTTTGGCGAAGGTAAGTGTATAAGATTCCTTGCTGACAAAAATGGCATTGTAGTTGGCATCGGTCAATTGCACCCCATCTACTTTAGCAAAAATATCCCCTCTTAGAATTCCGGCCTTTTCGGCGGGTGAGCCTTTGAGCACATATCTTACCACACCAATAATATCAGAGGAGGTGCTATTCAGATAATAAAGCTGATAATCTGCCCCAATAGTTTTGGAGATACCTGCAATCCAGTTGTCAATAATGGTATAATCAGGCACTATAAAAGACCACTTGTCAACTACTTTGTATTGGTACAGCAAATCGCTGAACAATTTACTGGGATCGGTATATTTGTTTAGAAAAACATTCAGGCTGTCTTTGTTCCGCTTGTAATTTGTGCTGGTGGTGGTCAGCATCTGGTAATAAGTATTGGTCAGATTAGGAATCTTGTCGTTCCACAAATAGTAGTCGTGCATACTGGCCCACACGAAAGTATTAACTTCCGGTGCATCCGGAATAACTACCGGCGTAACTACCGGAGGAACAACCGGGTCTACCGGCGTAGACAAAGTTGCCTCTTTTCTGCATTGGGTCAAAGCGGCCAACATTACAATCAGCCAAAGCATTAGACCACTCAATTTAAATAACTTCATTTGCTGGAATATTAACTTAATGGACAAAAATACGATATTAAAGAAACTGCTGATGCAATTGCCTTAAATTTTAATCGCATTTAAGGCAATTTCATGATTTTTAACTACAAAATTCATGCCACTGTAACTTTTAGCTACCTTGACCGTCTTATTGAAAAATCTGGATAACCTGACGATGAATATTGCAGAATACAACCTGGCAGTTGATGAATGGGCTGATGCCTTGTACCGCTATTCCCTAAAGAATACCGGGGATGCAGTTTCCTCGCAGGATATTGTTCAGGATTGTTATGAAAAGCTATGGATGCACCGACAGAATGTCGATTCGGGCAAAGTAAAGTCCTGGCTATTTACGACAGCTCATCATACCATGGTTGATGGTATTAGAAAATCACGAAAGGAGACCATAGTAGAGTCAAATAAAATACCCGATAGAGCTGTCGAACATGGCTATAACGATTTGCAGGAGATATTGCACCTGGCAGTTGAGAAGTTGTCGGAAGTCCAGAAATCTGTGCTGTTGCTTCGCGATTATGAAGGCTATTCCTACAAAGAAATCGGCGAAATAACTGGTTTATCTGAGGCGCAGGTTAAAGTATATATCTACAGATCAAGGATCTTATTGAAGAATTACATCGGAACCATGGACGTACTCCTATGAAGATAACAATCGACAATTACGAAAGCTGGTTCCTGGATTTTATGGAGGGAAATCTCAATTCTGAGGAGTTAGAGGGAGTACGCTCATTTATGAGACAGCATCCTGAGCTGGCAGCGGAGCTGGATAACTTCCTGCCTGCCTTAAAACCTGACAATCAGAATTTCGCAGGTAAGGAAATGTTGAAAAAATCAATTTTCCACGACACAGCCCATTTTGAAACGACCTCTATCGCAGCCATCGAAGGTGATTTGAGCCCTGAGGAAAAATCGGTATTTATTGATTGGCTGGAAAAAAATCCTGTCCAGCAAAAATTCTATTTGGAATTGGAAAAATGTAAGCTGCTTCCA
The DNA here is from genome assembly GCA_903881215.1 of uncultured Bacteroidia bacterium. Lineage (GTDB taxonomy): Bacteria > Bacteroidota > Bacteroidia > Bacteroidales > Prolixibacteraceae > CAINVV01. Next base: position 20,657 of record CAIRSO010000065.1, on the reverse strand, counting down.
AACCCGGAGATTAGCTTTCCGGCCAAGGGTCGCTTAAAGAAAAAAACCATCTCCATTTCGCCATGGATCAAGGTGGCTGGTGCTGCAGCTGTTCTTCTCATAGCGTTGCTGACTTTCTATCCTGAAGAACGGGTTAGTAAAATTGCCTCTCCAGTAGCCAATAACTCCTCCCAGGGAGGTGTTCAAAAAGAGCCCATAAAAGAAGTAATATCAGAAAAGAGCCTTACACTGCCTTCTTCTGCCAAGGCAAATATTCAGAAACTAAATAAAAAGAGACCTAACTTGTATCAAATCAGGCGAAACAAAGTTCCGAAAATAATGCTTGCTGAAGCCAGGGAAAAGATAATCATTCAGTCCCTGGATTCAAAAAGCACTTTGGTACAGTCCTATGTTCCCGACTTAACTGATCTGATGCCTGTCAAAGAAAATGAGTCGTTATATGCAGCCTCAAATGAAATTTCATTGTCCGACTTTCTTAAAAGCAAACTGAAAGAACTAAGGGCCAGTGGTCCCAAAGAATATTATACCCGTGAAGAGGTGACCGTAGCAGGATTACATCTCTTTTCCAGATTACCCGGAAATCACCTGACCGGTAAAAAGGGGAGTGATGGTCGACTTACAACTATCTCATTCAACACACATTTATTGGCCTTTACAATTCCTGTAAACAGGTAGTGTAACTTTTTGAGAGGGGGTGGGCGTCTTACGGGGGTGAAGACTGGGAGACTGGGAGACTGGGAGACTAGGAGACTAGGAGACTGGGAGACTAGGAGACTGGGAGACTGGGAGACTGGGAGACTGGGCGAGTGGTTGAAGAAAGAAGAGAGAAACGAGAAGAGAGAAACGAGAAGAGAGAAACGAGAAGAGAGAAACGGGAAGAGAGAAACTGTGAAACGGAGAAGAGGGAAACGGAGAAACCGGTCCCTGAGCGGAGTCGAAGGGCAAACATTTCAAACAATAAAAACATTTCAAACAATAAAAACAATGAGAACAATTTATCTATTTTTAATTTTTTCACTGATGATGGGTTTGGGAACGCAGGCGCAGGATACAGTCCGCGTCAATGTGCTGGGAAAAAATATGGTCACGGTAGTGGAAAACGGATCTAAAACGGATGTAAAGATTGGCGACAATACGATTAACATTTATGATGATAAGCACGACTCTGTGAAAATTCGTGTTGGTCGCAAGACGATGGTGGTCACCGAGGGGAACCATGGTACAAAAGTCGCTTTTGACCATCTGGATGACAAAAAATTTGAGAACTGGACGGGTTCTGCGCCAAAATTCAAGGGTCACTGGTCGTTCTTTGAGATGGGGGTAAATACATTTGCAAGCGTTGATTATGCAGGATATACCATTCCAGGATACTCCTCTTATCATGGTTCCAACTACCTGGACATTAACCACAACAAATCGCTTGAGGTAAACATCAATCTCTTCAAATACAGCTTTGGGTTGCAGAAGAAGCACAACAATTTCGGGTTGGTCACCGGTCTGGGCCTTAACTTTAACGACTACCGTTTCAACAATTGGATGACAATCAAAAATGATTATGGATCGATCGTGCCAATTCCAATGAGTGACCCAAAACTTCAGAAATCCAAATTATCCACCGGCTTTCTTACGGTCCCATTGTTACTGGAGTATCAAATTCCAAATAGTAACGGACTTTGGATTTCTGCCGGTCTTATTGGCGGACTAAAAATGGGATCGCACACAAAGGTAAAGATCGATGGCAAAAAATACAAGGATCGCAACGATTTTAACATCAACCCTTTCCGCGGCGGCAGCACTGTCAGGTTGGGATACAAGGGATTCAATATTTTCGGAACGTACTACTTTACACCTCTATTTAAAGATGGCAGAGGTCCGGAGATGGATCCGATAACTGTGGGGATTGGGTTGCTGAATTGGTAAAGAATGATCATATAAATATACTGATTTTACCAAAACGGTAACTTTTATATTATCTTTGTTCCAATTATTGACTGATCAATGCGGGTAATTGCCAAAAAAATACTCAGGGAATATTGGGGAAAACAGGCTGAACCTGAAGAACAACTTAAGACATGGTACAAAGAAGCGTCAAAAGCTGTCTGGACTTCTTCAAATGTTGTTAAGTCGGCTTATCCTAAAGCAAGTATACTCAAGAATGGAAGAGTGGTATTTAATATCTGTGGGAACAAATACCGATTGATTGTTCAGGTCAATTATCTGAGACAATGGGTTTTTATTAGATTCATAGGGACGCATGGTGATTACGATAAGATTGACGCCGATAAAATTTAGGTAAGAAATGAAGATAAAAATATTAAAAACAGAAGAGGAATATAATCAAGCCTTAAGCAGACTTAAAATTATATTTGATGCCCCTGCCGACTCGAAAGAAGGCGATGAGGCGGATTTATTGGGAATGTTGATTGAAAAATATGAAGATGAGCACTATCCAATTGATGCGCCTGATCCAATAGAAGCGATTAAGTTTCGAATGGAACAGATGAACATGGACAACAACGATTTAGCAAAAATTATTGGTTACAAGAGCCGGGTATCAGAGATTTTTAACAGAAAGAGAAAACTTTCTCTGAAAATGATTAGAAATCTTCATGAAAAACTCAAAATCCCCTATGAATCATTGATCACAGATTAAAACTCGTTGCATTCGATAATTACAATCCCACATCATTGCAAACGATTCTTGGATACAATAAAAAAACGGGCTTTTTCAGCCCGTTTTTTTATAATGGAATATTTCCGTGCTTTTTTAGCGGATTTGTCTTGTGTTTATTTTGAGTCATCTCCAGGGCCTGGATCAGTTTGGCTCTGGTATAGCGCGGGTAGATTACCTCATCGATATAACCAAGCTCAGCAGCTTTGTATGGATTGGAGAAAGTATCACGGTAGTTCTCCACAGCTGCTGCTCTTTGTTCTGGATCCAGCTTATCCTTGTTGATGATACGAACGGCGCCATCCGCACCCATCACAGCAATTTCGGCAGATGGGTAGGCATAGTTGATATCCCCGCCAATGTGCTTGCTACTCATCACGTCGTAAGCACCTCCATAAGCTTTACGGGTAATCATGGTAATTTTCGGAACGGTGGCTTCAGCGAATGCGTACAGCAACTTGGCTCCATGACGGATGATGCCGCCAAACTCCTGAACAGTGCCGGGTAAGAAACCGGGGACATCCACGAAAGTAATCAGAGGGATGTTGAAAGCATCGCAAAACCGGACAAACCGGGCCGCTTTTACCGAAGAGTTGATGTCGAGTACTCCCGCCAGATAGGCCGGTTGATTTGCCACAATACCAACGCTGCGACCGCCCAAGCGGGCAAATCCTACCAGGATATTTGGGGCATAGGCGGGTTGTATCTCGAAGAAATTTTTGTTGTCGACCACCTTGGTGATCAACTCATGCATGTCGTATGGTTTGTTCGGATCGGCAGGAATAAGCTGATCCAACTCCGGCTCTTCGCGGTTGCTTTCGTCGAGCGTTGCAACAAATGGTGGATCTTCCATGTTGTTGGAGGGAAGATAGCTGAAAAGCTCTCGTATCATCAGCATGGCTTGTTCGTCATCGTCGGCGGTAAGATGGGTGACTCCGCTTTTGCTTCCATGGGTGACAGAACCGCCAAGCTCCTCTTTGGTGACCTCCTCATGGGTGACCTCTTTGACGACATCAGGGCCGGTAACGAACATGTAGCTCGACTCCTTTACCATGACGATAAAGTCAGTGATTGCCGGAGAATAAACTGCTCCACCGGCACATGGGCCTAAAATGGCAGAGATCTGGGGTATTACTCCTGAACTCATCACATTGCGGTAAAAGATATCGGCATAACCTGCCAGACTCTGGACACCTTCCTGGATACGCGCACCACCGGAATCATTCAGACCGATGACAGGAGCACCCATGTTCATGGCCAGATCCATGATTTTGATAATTTTATCTGCATTGGTTCGGCTCATGGTACCTCCAAAAACAGTAAAGTCCTGGGCAAAAAGATAAACCAGTCGACCGTCAATCTTCCCATATCCGGTTACAACACCGTCACCAGATATGATCGATTTTTCCATGCCGAAGTCGTGATTCCTGTGAACCACGAACTTATCAAATTCTACAAACGAATCGTGGTCTACCAGATCGAGCAGCCGCTCTCTTGCAGTTTTTCTTCCTGCAGCATGTTGCTTGTCAATGCGATCTTGTCCTCCACCCAATTCCGCTTCACGATTTCTCTTTTCCAGCTCTTCAAATTTGTCTATCATACTTGCTCAATTAATCATTTTTTCTTTACATCTTTTCCAATCACGATCAAAAGCTGATTGCCATCAACTGTGTCGCCCTCTTTGACCGCTACTTTAGAGATAACCCCATCACAACCGGCTTTGTATTCACTCTCCATTTTCATGGCTGAAAGAATTACCAGCGTCTGACCTTTTTCGACATGATCGCCTTTTTGAACCAATACCTTTACAACTTTTCCAGGCATTGGAGATTTGATGGTATCTGTGGTTCCATCGCCATCTTTCTTTTTCCGTTTTTGCATGTAACGTGCTTCTGCGTCGTTCACGCTGACATCGAAGTTATGATGAAAGGTGTTGACCCGATATACCTTTGGATCGTCTGTGGGTATTACCTCTATGTTATGCGATTTCCCATTACAAATGATGGAATACTCTTCACCACTCACCTTGTCGATGTCAACTTCGTAGATTTTATTGTCGACCGAAATCGTTACAAGACTGCCTTTACGTCGGATCTCCTTGACAATAGCGCTTCGGTCGTTTACTTTTAATTCAAGCTGCATAGTTCTGTATAAGAAATTATCATATTACTTCGATTTAACTCCTTCCAACCACTGATTACAAGGATACAATTACCGTTTTCACAAATTAACCACTCCCTAAGACGGATTACACAAATTACAAACTAATGGACGCAAATGAACCCCGGCCTACCACGGATTACACAAATTACACGAATTAAATAAGAAATTAAGAATTCTTGTCTGCTCGCATTGTTGTTTCTCCGTTTCTCTCTTCTTTCTTCTCTCTTCTTTCTTCTCTCTTCTTTCTTCTTTCTTTTGCCACTCGCCAAGTCTCCTTGTCTCCAAGTCTCCCTGTCCTTCTTCTCGTTTCCCTCTTCCTGTTTCCTATTCCTTCTTCAACCACTCGCCAAGTCTCCCTGTCTCCAAGTCATCCCGTCCTTCTTCATAGTCGCTGCATTCCTGCTCGCCGACCTCTGTGTTTCCAGCCTTTGACACCCAGCACTCTCTCATGAGGAATAACTTGTTTGGCCTTTTGAAGCCTGCTTGTATGTTCAATAAAAGAAGCTATTAAAGCAATGTCCTCGCATTGATTGTCGCATTTAACTTTGCTGTTAAGAAATTCTTCGTTTTTTTCGATGAAATGGGTGTTGTAGGTTCCGTTTCTAAAGTCCGGAGTCTCCATGATCTTCACCAGATATTTGATAGATGTTTTTACACCGGAAATCTTATATTCGAACAGGGCGCGTCTCATCCTTTCAATGACTTCCTCACGTGTTCTTCCCCAAATGATCAACTTACTAATCATCGGATCGTAATAGATCGGTATGGTATAACCTTCGTGAATGTATCCGTCGCAACGAACGCCCAATCCCATTGGTTCTGTGATATGGGTTATCTTTCCGGGATTAGGCATAAAGTTATTATCTGTATCCTCGGCATAAATCCGGCATTCCATTGAGTGGCCATTCATTTTTAAGTCTTTCTGCTTGAAAGGAAGTGGATGCCCTTCTGCCACGCGAATCTGCTCCCTGACCAGGTCTACGCCGACCACTCTTTCAGTGATTGGATGTTCCACCTGCAACCGTGTATTCATTTCAAGAAAATAGAAGTTTAGTTGATCATCAACGATAAACTCTATAGTGCCGGCTCCCTCATAATTGGCAGCTTTCGCAGCAGCAACGGCACAGGCACCCATCTTTTCCCTCACTTCGGGAGTCATAATTGGAGATGGAGTCTCTTCGATCACTTTTTGGTGACGACGCTGTACAGAACATTCCCGTTCAAAAAGGTGGACAGCATCACCATAACTGTCTGCCAGTACCTGAAATTCGATGTGATGTGGCGATTCGATGTATTTTTCTATGTAGAGCCTATCATCCCCAAAGGCAGTTTTGGCTTCAGATTTAGCACTTCTTATGGCTGCCTTGATTTCTTCTTCTTTACGCACCAGTCTCATCCCTTTGCCACCACCACCAGCAGAAGCTTTGATCATTACCGGCAACCCTATACCTTGAATGATCCGGATAGCTTCATCTTCATCGACAATTTTCTCGGTTGTGCCGGGGACAACAGGAACACCTGCTGCAATCATTCTTTTCCTGGCACTGATTTTGTCGCCCATGGCTTCGATGGACTCTGCCGAAGGACCAATAAACTTCACCCCTGCCTCTTTGCATTTGCGGGCAAATTGTGAATTTTCGGAGAGAAATCCGTATCCGGGATGGATCGCGTCGGCTCCCGATTTTAGAGCCACATCCAGAATTTTATCCATCCTTAGGTAGCTCTCTGAAGAGGCGCTTGGGCCAATATGATAAGCTTCGGTTGCGTAGCGGACATGCAATGAAGAGCGATCGGCATCGCTGTAAACGGCTACGGTTTCGATGCCCAACTCACGGCAGGAACGCATAATTCTCACTGCAATTTCACCACGATTGGCAATCAATATTTTTTTAATCTTAACCGGATTGTATGTTTTTCCCATATCGTAACCTTGAAAATTTTAAGCGGGGGTAAAAATATCTATTTATACAGATGTATGAAATGAAGTCAATTTTGAAAACTCCCTTTTCCCTCTTTTTGTACGGAAAAATGAAATTTTTGGTACACTTTTTACACTTTTTGGACTGAGATGATTAAAAATTCGGTGAAAAATTGGAAGAAAGACGAGCGAAGAAGAGGACTGGGGGACTTGGAGACGGGGAGACTTGGCGAGTGGTTGAAGAAGGAAGATGGGAAGATGAGAGGGTGAGAAGATGGGAAGATGGGACTTGGAAACGGTGAAAAAGGACGGGGGGACTTGGAGATGGGGAGACGGGGCGAGTGGTTGAAGAAGGAAGAATGAAGAGAGAAACGGAGAAACAATGAAACGGAGAAACGATGAAGCGATGGGGTAAAATAATTTCTTCTTTAATTCGTGTAATTTGTGTAATTCGTGGTAGGGAGGGGTTCATTTGAGTAATCTTCAGCTAAATCCGTGTAATCCAAAATATGTTGTAAATTTAGCCTTAAATACCCTATTAATTATGAGATTATTGTTGATCAGCAACTCCACCATGCCGGGAGAACCCTATTTGAGTTATCCGATGCCGGAGATAAAAAAATTTCTTGGAGATCAATCGCTTAAAGCCCTGTTTATCCCATATGCTGCGGTAACCTTTTCATTCGATGTGTACGAAGGCAAAGTCAGTGAAAGATTTGCTGAGCTTGGCCATACGGTTACCAGCATCCACCATTCGAAAGACTTTGTTGAAGCGGTCGATGAAGCAGAAGTTCTGGTTGTTGGTGGAGGAAATACCTGGCAGCTGGTGCGCATGATGAATGACAATGGTCTCTTCCCATTGATTCGTGAACGGGTATTGGCAGGTGTTCCCTTCATTGGCTGGAGTGCAGGAGCTAATGTTGCCTGTCCAACATTGCGAACCACGAATGATATGCCAATCATCGATCCAAAAGGGTTCGAATGCCTTAATCTTGTTCCGTTCCAGATCAATCCGCATTACCTCGACAAGAACCCGGAAGGACACGGAGGCGAAACCCGCGAACAAAGGATTGAAGAATTTCTGGAGATCAATCCAAACATTCATGTGATTGGTCTGCGTGAAGGAACCATGCTTCGCCGCGAAGAGGACCAATTGAAGCTCATTGGGGAAAGATCAGCCCGCATCTTTAAAAAAGGAGTTGCTCCGGCTGAAATGAGTAACAAGGATAATCTGAATTTTCTCTTGTAAGGATATTAGACCTGACAGGTGTTGGAAACCTGTCAGGTCTTGATGAACTAGATAACCTCGCGGTAAACTTCAACAATTCTTTTTGCAATTACATCCAAATTGTATTCCTTGCTTAAAAGTTGTTGAAGTGACTTTGCTTCATTTTCGTAAAATGATCGATGGGCTAAAAAATCTTCCAATATTCCCATAAAATGTTCACGGTTGGGAGCAGATCCATTCAAGTCAACAAAATTTGAGAATTGGATCCTTTTTAGATTGTCACGTGTAACAACCGACCCCAAATGGTTGTGTTTGACCGAAAGCAGAGGAACTCCATATACCAGACTCTCAATGGCTACCCGTCCGACACCCATGACTAAATCGGCATCCAGGTAATGCTCCCCCACGTCAACTGCATACCCTTCAAAATATACAGAAGCCAGTATTTTTTTATGATTACACTTCATTTTTAAAAAGTCTATCAACGCATTCAGGCAGCTGCCTTCGCCAACAATATGAAATTGAGATCGGGGATATTTATCCATCACTTGTGGCCATACTTCAGTCAGGAAAAATTTGAGTAGCCCAATATGGTGTCTGTCCATCCTGCTTATATAATACAGAGAGAAACCTTGCGGATCAACAAAACGGTCCACACAAGTGGTTGGGAGCTTAACCCCATTGGGTATCAGGATTATTTTCTCAGGTGGCTTCACGATATTTTGCATGCAGGAAAGACAACTCTCCCTTATGGCAATAACCCTTGAGAGATTTCTCCTGACAAGTTCCGACCGCAGATCAGTAAAAGCAGAGCCATGAACAGTTGCCACCACTGGAATTTTAGTCCACATTGATGCCAGCGTACCAATAAATATCGGGAATCTTTGGTGGGCATGAATCACCTCAATATGTTCTGATCTGATCAACCGGATGATCCGAATTAATTGAAATATGATTTTCCAATCAGAAAAATCTGTTGTAATGTGCCTGATTCCTGAATGAAGCCTATATTGTTGTAACCCTGGACTAGATATCAACCAAACAGAATGACCGGCATCAGCAAGTGCATTGGCTAATTCACTAACATGATTCTCTGCGCCACCATATCCAAACCTCTTCACAAGAAGGAGAACCTTCATTTTTTTAAAAGAGAATATCCTTGTTAATGTTCAGACTGCTTTTTTTATTGTCTTTGGAATAGTCGAAGATAAGGTCACCGCTTTTCTTCATCACTGTAATGCTATTTAACGGGAACCAGATAAAGGCCTTTCCAACTTTCGCCCCGGAAATAAAATCGACTTTTGCATCTCCTTCCGGAGTTAAGATCATCTTCATGTTGGCGTCACTGCTTACCTTCATCTTGTCAAGTTCCATAAATTGGTTATTGACAGTGCGCAGGGTAATGATGCCATTGGCATTTTTAATGAATTCGACTATGCCAAAACTTTTGTAAAGATTAGGACTCTTCTCCTTAAAAGTGGGATTGTATTTATCGAGTGCTTCCTGCACAAACTTTCCTGACAGCTTCGATTCGAAGTCGGAAAGCATCATGAATGCAGCAAACAATCCGGCAGCCCCTTTGTCACATCCTGCTTGTATCAGCTTGTCATTCTTCTCCTTGAGTAAAGCAGATACATCATATTTGGCAGCATCATTGACTGCACCTGTCCGTTTGATCATCCCTGGCAGGGTACTGAACCCTCCTGTCGCAAGCAGGTTGTTTTTCTCATCCAGCAGAAGCAAATTTTTCCAGAACATGTTTTGCTGAGGAAGGTACTCTGTTCCCAGGAGCTTACCATTGGTGTCGAGCCGCACCTGGTAATATATGTTCTCTCGCGTTTTTGCCTCTTCAAAGAATACAGGAGTGAGCCAATTGATAGTACCTCCCGGTTTCATGGAGAGCAGAAACAAAGATTGGTCAGGCTTTTCTGTTTGAATGCTTTTGGTATCAGCCTGGAATTTTCCTGAAAAATTTCCTGACAGGATAAAATTTCCTGCCGGGTCTTTGACAATACCTGTTACATATTCGGCACCACTTCCTTCCAATATTTTTACCCAATTGACTTTAGCCTCCTGGTTAAATGAGGCAACGAACAAATCTCTTCCTCCGGTTGGATTGACAGGAGCCTTGCCAAGAGTGAAGGCTTTATCGAACCAGCCTGTCACGATCAGATTTCCAAGACCATCTGCCACACCCGAGGCTCCATCACCGGGATATCCTCCATGCTGGTTGGCAATTTCCCAAACTTTTTCAGCCAGCAAATCAATGGCACTAATGCCGGGCATTTGGAAAATTTCGCCTGTTTTTCCGGCAAACTGCGGCATGCACCGACCTACAGGTGCTCCTATAAACGTTCCGTCACAAATTGTAAATTTCTTTTGCCTGGCATAGACAAAATCACCTGGAACTTCATTTGGGAAAAGAACTGCTGTACTCACATGGCCGGTGAAAAGGATCCCAATAACATCTAATTTGGCAATGTTATAAACGAGCCAGGAAAGCAGGGCGGCTCTGTCGTCGCAATCACTATAGGGATAATAGAAAATCTCATCCGGGAAATCCCATTTTTCGTACCCAAATTGAGCCTGATCAGTTTTATAAGGGAATGCCTTCTGTGTAAATTCAAGCAAAATGGCAACCTTCTCAACCGGATTCTTGTCCTTCGCTATCTTACCAAAGTAACTCATCAGCGATTCTTCCAGCACCGGATTCATGGGCGCACTCATCGTTACGAAGAAGTCCGTCTGGGGATAGGTTGCAAAAAATGCCATCTCGTTCTGGGGGATTTTCACCTCCACCTCAGGGTATTCATCAGAAAATTTCAGATTTTTTGTGACATATTTCTCTTTAAAATTTAGTGGTTTTGTTAAGGCCAGATTGAGCCTCTTTTTTGCATCACCATACTCTTCTTCATAGGTTAATACCGAACCGATCTCCTCTCCAAAGTTGGCAACAAAATAATATTCCTGGTTGTTGAATTTTAAGAACTGACATCCAAATACATTATTTGTTGACGGCAGTAGAAGGTACAATTTGTTTGCAGGCTCGGAATAGGCAAGTCTGGATTGATACCCGGAGACAGTCATCAGAAACCAATTGTAGAGAACTTTTGTGTTGTTATTTTTGGGAGCTATTCTTCCGGAAAATTGATTAATGAGCTGGTAAACGGCCCAATCATTGAGATTCAACTGCTCTTTCAAAACATTAATCTGCAAAAGCAAATCACCATAGTTTGTATCAGCCATTTTCCTCCAGAAACGGGCAACCTCATTCTGCCCTGGTTTACCGAGTGAAAATTCGAGTAACCTTGGATCCGCCTTTATGACTAGATTCTGGCCGAAGAAATCAATCGGAACCTCTACCCGTCTGACCGATTTATCAGGAATGGGAACTAACTGTGGCCTTTCCTGCTCAGCTTTTGGGGCGACAACAGGAGGCATCTCTTTGACCACAACTTTCACAGGTGACGGTGGTGCCTTTGGCGGCTCATATTTTAGCGGATCCGGAGGCTTTGGGGCATCCACAGGTTTATTGGCTTTGATTGCAGTGAAATTAATCCACCCCTTTTCGAGATATTGTGCAAACTCTTCGTTTCGCTTTTTTACAAAATCATTGTACTCCTGCTGTAGTTTCTGCATTCCTTCCTGCTGCTCCTTAACATACGCATTGTACTGCTGTTGCTGCTGCTTTTGATATTCATCGAAAGTCTGGGCACCTGCCGGAAAACTGCAGACCAGCATCAGAACCAGGATCAAAAGGAAATTCTTCTTCATGGTATCCGAAATTTTGAGGTGAAAACGAATTGAGCTGCCAATAAGGAAACGACCCGACAAGCTGTTTAGCATAAAACAGCTTGTCGGCTAATTAATATCTACCTAAAATACAATGAACTAAGTACTATTTGGAACTTTTATCCATTTCTTTGTTAAACTCATTTTTGAACTTTTCATATTCGAAATCGAGTCTCAATTTCTCATCGCCGGAGATTTTTTTCTGAATACTGTTCAAGATTTCTTCCCCGTTCAATTCCTGTGCAATGTAGCATTTGAAGGTGCCTTGTTTGGTTTTGGTGAGTTTTTCGCAGATCGTTGACACACCTGAAAGTTGTTGGTCAACCACCTGACGTGTCAAACCTTCGAAGCGGGTTTTGGCTTGCTCTACATTGTCGATGGCTTTGGAGCTGTAGTAATTGTCTACAACGCTCTTGATGGTTACGTTAAGCGTAGCGGCAAGTTGTTCCCTTGAGTTGGCCTGGGCTTTTTTCTTGGCCAGCATCTGATCCTGGCTTTCGCCGGATGCAGTAGCCCTGATGATCCCCTTTTTAGAGAAATACTCAGGTCCGTTGCAAGGAAGATCTACAATTTCCTCACCTTTTGGTACAACTTGTTTGGATTTACATCCTGACATGCCGATGAACAATGCAAAGCAGGAAATTCCCATTACCAACGTAAAAATTCTTCTCGTTTTCATTTTGTTTAGCTTAAAGTGTTTATAATCATTTTTATAACTCTGTTTAAAATTCAAGGCTAAAGGCTAAAGGCAAAAAGCTATTAGCCGTTAGCTGTTCATATTGCTACCAACCGGTGGTGTAGTCCAAACGATAGATTCGAATGGCCGAACTCTTGCCGGTTTTAACTGAATTGTAAAGGATGGAGCCGTTCAGTTGTTTGAAAGGTTTAATCGCATTAGAAACTTTCGAGATAGGCAGTTCGTTTGGAATAGTAACTCTTAGGTCGTGCTGACCTTTCCCTGTAAAAGTATCCGTAACCGGAAGATCAAGGATGATACCTGCTTCTTTCCACTCCAATTTTAAGTTGGTCACTGCACAAGGACTGTCAAATTTGGATTTGATCGGAATCACACAGACAGCATTGGTTACTTTGTCTCCAATCACTTCACCACCCTGAATCCGGATGTTTCCACTGATCATCAACTCTGCTTTGGTCTCAGCTACATCGAAGTAGAACATCTTCTCCGGCCGGTTGTTGCCTATGGTATAGGTTACTTTTACATTGTTTCCGGGTTCATCGTAGCATTCGTCGAAACGGTAGGCAATTTCGCATACTTCGACTCCAAGACGCCTGTCCTCGATCTTTGCACATTGAGAGTTGATCACAGGCACCCTGGCGCATCTCACCACCTTGTCGCCAATCTTAAGGCTAAACCTAACTTTGCCCAATTCGCTGCCCGCGTCGGCAAGGTAGGTGGATGCTAACAGGGCTTTGCATCTTTCGATGCCAACCTGACATTTACTTTTCCGCTCATCGATAAAAATCTGTTCCAATTTGGAAAGCTGGCTCTGACATTGCACCAATTCTTCGATAGTTGTATAGGTGTCAAGCAATGCCAATACCTTGTTCATCTCGTCTGTGAGAGCCTGGTCTTTCTGTCTGAAATCCTGAACCAAATCATCCAAATCGAATTGACTGAACGGATATTTAACAAAATACTGGTACTTCTGGGATTTGGTCTTCTTGTCCACCAGTCTTTCCCAGTAAAAGGCTACAACATTTGAAGCAGATACACCTTGCAGGTAGTCGCGTTTACCGGATTGAGTCGTAATTACATTGGAAAAACTCTGGTAAAGTGCGTTCAGTTTATCTGCAGTGATTTCGGTGGATTTGGATACTGATGTGGAGGAGATAAAATCAGCCACGGCAGTCGTGATCTGTGCCTTCACGTTCACCATGGCATTCTCTTTGGCATCTTCGACAGCCACTCCGTTACCAATACCTACGATGAAATTCTTCTCCATACTCATGGTCCAGTCGGGCTTTTTGCCACTTTTTTCCTGAACCGTATACTGTGCGACCAACAGCATCGGGAAGATGACAGCGATCAGCGATAGCAGCGTTTGTTTTTTCATACAGAAAAATTATTTGGTAATCGGCAGATTCCTGAATTTAAAGAAATTGTCATTGATAAAAAATCGAAGGTATTTGATCTCGTTAATTTTCGGGAACTCGCAAATCACCTCGGTATTTACCTCCGGAAGGATCGTCACATCAAGATAGTTGTTGCTCTCCCTTGACCCAATTTTCATGGTATTGATCCTTTTTTCATCTCCATTGTTGTCGATCAGCATTGTTTCATACAAGCGGTACATCTTTTGGATATAATCTTCGGGATTTTTGTTTATTAATTCAAAATAGACGAAGATTTTGTCCCCAATTCTTTTAGCAATTTTGAATCTCAGAAATATTTTATTTCCAAGATCAATAGTTTGACCTTCAGTGTACTCCGGCTCCTTCTCTATCTTTGCTTTTTCTTCGACAGTGATGACAATGGGCATGTTTCGACCGATTTCACTGGCTGCTTCGTTGCATTTATCGAAGCACTCCTTGCAGACAGGTGGAACAGAATTGAGGATGCCCAATGACCCCCTCCAATTGTATTGGTCAGCCAGACTCTTGGCTCTTGAAATAGCCAGATCGCAGTGTGCATTAAAATACTCGACAATTCCCTCCTTTGCCTTTTCTACCATGGCTTTGTATTTGCCATTACGGATATTAACTTGCAGAAAAGCGTTGTTATAGGCAGCCTGTTCTGTCTTCCCGGCACCTTTAAGAGGTTGTGAAGCACTGGCATATACGTTGCCGGTATAGCGATCGGCGATATTCAGAACCAGCTCCATGTTGTAGGTGAAGGTCGGAGGAGCCGTTGGTGCGACATCACTGCTAAGAACCAACAATTGTGGGAAAATGATAAAAAGCGGTCCATTGTCAAGGGCACTCATTCCATTTAGGGCAATGATTTGACGCATTTTGCCCAATAACATTTCCTGCGTTCCAATTGGAAGCTTCTTCAAATCGTCGGGAATGGTCGGAGCGATGGCAATACGGGCAAAGTCATCGCTTGCGCCCGAGCTGTTCTGGGCAGACATTCGGTTGGTCGCCAGCAAGCTGAGAACCATCACGACCACCAGGATCAAACTATTTTTTCTCATTGTGTCTCCTTTTGAATTATTTTTCACCTATGATTAGCCATGCTTCTCCCAATCCCCTCTGGTAGAGTTTGCACTGAAGGTTAAATGGAGCTCCAGCCAGGTATTTCTGAAGGTTTGAAATGTATCTTCTGGTATCCATGGCCACTTCCCTACCGTTCAGGTTGAACATCATGGGAATACGAACCTGCTCAAAGCGCAGCATGGTAGCGGTCGCATCGATGGTAGAAAACCTTCCGTTAACGGTGTTTGCTGTCAGCCAGTTTTCGATGTGAAAATCGAGTTGATCGTTGGTTCCGTTCACATCAAACTCCTGTTCCAAATCTACTCCGGCATTGTCCCAAACCCGAAGTACCAGAGCCACTTCCCGACCATTTGTAAACATGTCGTTGAAGAAATTCTGCAACTGACCATTGAAGGCATCCATGTGGCTAAGAACAGCCTCTTCGAGCAAAAGATCAACATTGGCTGCAGACGAAGGCTTTCCCGTTCCGGCGGCGGCGGCCACCTGCTTGTTGGTATAGGCATCCAGTCCTCTGAGGTTGAAAGTAATATAATTGTTAGGACCCTGACGTTTTACATTGAAATCAATATCCATGATAATATCCGCTTTGGCTGTGCGTTTCAGGATATCGATAGGAGTCTCTGCAATTGCGGCACCACCTTTGGAAGTAAGCATTGCCAGCTCTGCACTCTGTGTATCGATACTTTTAAGGGTTTGCTCGAGATCTTTTAGCGGGAATCCCCTGTCAGCCATGATGACACCCATTTTGGTAATGACCATCCGAATCTCATCGCTGCTCTGCATGCATTTTTTATAATCAGGCAAAACCTGATCTTTCCCATTGGCATTGACCGTCATAGTATAGCCATGCGAGACACAAAACACATCGCTTGGGACGATAATGATCACCGGTTTCTTTGCCTGGGCAAAAAGGAGGATAGAAAGGACACCCAGGAAGAGTGTAAACAAGATTTTTTTCATATTCATTCTATTTATTATTTTAATATTCAGATTTTTAATCACAAAAAGAAATTAAAAACCAGCGTCTAGTCGTTTCACAATGCCCTTGTCCTGAAGGTATTTTCGAAGTTCATTGAAATTGATTGAAGCACTAACGGCCACTTTATAGCCGTGGCTCATTTTAATGTTGTCTGCTCCTCCGGGAGTCCCATCGGTGGTGAGATTCACAAAGCTCAGGTACATTCCGCCATCCTTAAAAAATTCATCAAAAAAATCCATGTTCTGTCCGTATCCATCAACTGGCAGCAATGAAGGTGTAGGTGCCGCTCCGTTTCCGGCTGGAACTCCTCTGAAAATGACTGCGGCAACAGCGGTACGTTTGGCATCGTAGATCGCATTATCTACTTTTTTCCCATAGCCCCAAACTTTCAGAAGTTTGGTTCCATCATTTCCTACGCCCAGACAAGCCAGCTCATAATTGTATTGACTGTCGTACATGGCCTTGCGCTCTTTGCGTGTCTGTCCAAAAACAGAAGCCACAACGATTAAAAAAAGTAAAACTGTACAAATGCTCTTTTTCATACTATAATAATTTGTTTTTTAAAGGTAGTATGGAACTCCATGTTGCATAAATTATTATCATTCTCTTGGGTGTTGTGAAGCAATATGTTCGTTTCATAATATATACTGATTGACAGGTTAAAATTCAATCCGTAAGCCACCCATGAATGAAAGTCCGGTGCGGTCTTTAAATTCAGTGGCCCAGGTTTTCTTATTGGTAATAGGTGGTGGGGTTGTACCATCTTCCATTTTAACAGTGATATCACCAAATGGGGTATAAGAATTGGCTTGCGCTACCAGATAGATATTGTGCGCAAGATTGATCCCTAGCATGGCACCCGCTTTGATGATACTGGTGCTTATATCTTTGTATTTCTTGTCCTTGTCCTTGGTTTGTTCGATTCCGTATTGAATATTTGGTGTAAGTTCAACAATTCTTGCCAGTCGCAATCCTTTACCCAATCCAATTGAGTATCTGGTAAAATCATATTTGCTCGAATTGAAAATTGTAGAGCTTGACTTCTTTCCGATATCATAACCCACATCGATCATCAGGTACAGTCCTGTAATTTTGGTGAATGAGCCGGTTCTAAACATCAGACTTCCGCTCATCCCACCAATGCCACCACTCTCATAACCGGCAACCAATGAGATTCCAATATCCAGCTTTTGTTGCAGGATCATCCCTTCCCTGATGGTTCCTCCATAGGTTTGGTAAAAACTGCTCATTGGGCTTGATCCTGTAGCAACAGTACGGTTATCAACGATCTTGCTTGTTGTCCTGACAACTGCTTGCCTTTCAGGAGAGACGGTCCCTTTTGATTCATCGAATTTATACTGATACACGAAAAATTGCTGGTCACACTTCAGACCTTCCTTTTTACCAACTTTGGCTCGGGTTGGATGGAGTTTTTCGACCTTTACTTTCACCCTGAAATCCTCCAGGTCTTTATCAAGCGAAAAGGCCGCACTTTCGTACATCTTGTTGGCCAGCTCAACCTTCAGATCTTCCATGGATTTAGGCTTTTTGTTGTTGGTCAGTGTTTCGCTAACAGATGCCGACTGCATTGACTTATTGTATACATCTGCAAACTTGAAAGTCAGAGTGTCAAATGCGGCTACCTTTTTCAATTTTGTAGCTGCTTCATCATCATCGTATGGCCATACATTGTAAAAGTTAGAGACGACCTCAGGTGTAAAAATTAGCTGGAAGAAAAAGAAATCATATTGACAATCCCAGCCGCGAATTTTTCCATCATCCTTTGATTTTACTTCGGTTGGAACCAATACCAGCACAAATGTTTTATTGACCAGGTTTTGCCCTGCATCTTTCAAGAAAGCATCTCCACGTTTTGCAGCAACAGACATTTTTACATCCTGATCGGTAGCGTTGTAGAGTCCGGCCTTATGAACAAAATCAAGATTCATCGAACCATCAGTCTGCCTGTTGAACCATTTCGCTACCATTTTCCTGCCCGTACCATCCTTTGAAAGCAATTCTCTGAGGTAAGCCCGTTTCTTGTCGAAAGTCAGCACCTTAAAGTCCTCACCAAGGGGAAGAATTACTGTGCTCAGGTTGTGGTTAAAATATTTATCCGAGAATTTAATTTTATCTGCAGCGTCAGCAGGTGCAGAATTTACTCCGGATGGCGAGCCCATTAAAAATGTGATGGAAAGCCGGGAATATGATTCAGCAACTTTCTCTTTCACAGGCTTGGCTGCCTGTTGGGCATAGGAATTGCCCACCACTCCGACCGACACCAACAGGATGGAGATGAACATCAATAGATTTTTCATGAGGAAACAATTTTGGTTAATTATCTGATTTTATGCGCATTAATTCCATAAATACAAAAAATCTTACAGTGTTGCCATGGGGATTTTGAGATTCCAGTGACAATACCGATAGATATTGGATTAGGGCTGGCTAAAGAATGGATTCTATTAAACACAACCCTATTCCTGCAAATAAAATAACCAAATAAAAACAACTGCTGTAATAGCCCCAATGGGCTATTTTTTAATTAACCGGGGAGGAGTTTTTGCTGTAATTATGGACAAAGAATTTCAGGTATTGAAGCAATTCCTGATCAGCAATAATTTTGCGGTAGTTGGTTGAGGATGAAACGAAATAATGATAATCGACACCTTTCAGGGACTTAAAAACCTCCTTTTTCCTGAGGATATTCCCAAAATAACCGAGTCCCTCTTCCTTATTCGGAAGACTACGGACGACCACAAGAATGGTTTCCTCATTCAATTTGATCTCTTCGATGTCAAAATCGAAGGAGGTATAGTAGTCGATGTTAAAATTGGCTATGTCAAAGATTAAACGGTTCACGTCCACCTTGGCACTCTTTGGAAATGAGAGAACAAAATAATGGAAGAGCTCTTCATCGTATGAATACTTTCCAGCGAAGGGATCATCCTTTCGGAGTGACTGGTCATTTGCCCGTTTGATTAAGGATACTGAATCCATGCGGGAAATCATTTTCTCCAGTTCAGCGAGTGTATTTTGTCGAACCAAATCCCTGATTTTTATGACCACCGGATTAGCAGGTGAGCCCGGAAAATCGGTCAGATAATTGTCAAGCATTTTTCCGAAATCATCCTGAGATGAATTTTTTCCCTTGGCAACCATCTCAATGAATTTCACTTTGGGCAATAAAAGGCTATCCGGCTGAAGAGCTATCACCTCAGTCGCCAAAAGCCCGGCGCCGTTGTAATCCCCATTTTTGTACAAAGCCATAGCCTCGCCATATTTGCGCTCTCTAAGCTGCTTTCGGATTTCCATTTCCCGAAAGAAATCAGGATTGAGAAGAAATTTGGCATAATTTGACTCCGGGTAATTTTGAGTGATTTTACTTCGATAAAGTTCCTCTTTGTATTTTAACTTGTGAAATTCAATCCAAGAAGGCAATTCATAAATGCTCTGCGGATATCTGACGTTCAACTCTTCAAAAAGGGAAATGGCACGTGCAGGATCATTGAGAACACTCACATAAATTCTGCCTGCTGCAAAGAGCGCTGACTTAATCCGATCGTGCGAAACCCTCATCAATGAATCAGTTAAAGGCAGGTCCTGAAGATAAAATTCGACCGTTTTGGGATCAGAAAGTTTTGGCTTAAGACTCTCCTTTTTCTGCAAATCCTGAGATGATTCAGCGAGATCGCTTTCTCCCGGATTCAGTGAAATCTTGTTCTTTCTTCTCCAGTTGTCTTCCAGTTTTCGTTTACCCCATATCTGCTGAAACTCTGTTTTGCCAAGGCCTGACGTAACCGGATTGTAGAAATACCACGAGCTGTTGTTGTTTGACTGGTTGTCAAAACTTGTGCGGTACTGCTGACCTCGGAAGTAGTTGGCATTATTTTGCTCTTTCTGGAGTTCCAGCTGCTTTTGACTCTCTTCCTCATTCAATTTGGCTATTAGCTTATTGATAAAAGAAAGCCGGTCTTTCTCTGGCATTAACACAACCTTTTGAAGACTATCTTCCCGTGTTACAAGATCCAGATTTTTTACCAATGAAGCCAGCCCATTGGTTTTTGTTACAATCTCATCGTATCCCGGATAGTTTGCATCCACAACAGCCAATGCACTGTCATAATAACAGGAGGAGAGACGGTAGTTACTTTCTTCAAAAAATAGCCGTGCCACTTTCAGACTGGAAAGTGCCCTTTGGCTATTGTTGTCGATGCTGTAAACTACTGAATTTCTAAAATCCTTGATGGCCTCCTGCAGATGTTGCGATTTAAGGGCTATCTCGCCTTTGGCAAAATAAATGCGATCGAGGTAGGGTCGGTTGTTCCCATTTTTAATCATTTTGGCCAGAGCCTTGCTAACCTCCTGCGGATTGCTGCTATCATATTCGAGCAAAGATATTTTTGCTTCAAATGACATCCTAACTGCTGGTCTCGATTTAATAACTCTTTTAAAGGCGCCCACTGCCTCATCATTCTGCCCTAGTTTTGCATGAAGCTGTGCCAGAATGAAATTGTATCTGCCTTTTTCCTTCCTGGTCAGATCCATTTTTAAGGCTTGAGTCAGTTGAAAAATTGCCTCTTTCCAATCGGCGGTTCTGATGTAATAGTCGGCCTTCACAATCGTAAGCTCTTTTTTTATGTCGGGGGGTAAGCCACCATCTCTCTCCAGCAATTTTAAAATCTGAAGAGCCTTATCAAATTCGCCAATTTCAATATAACATCTTGAC
>CAIRSO010000064.1 GCA_903881215.1 uncultured Bacteroidia bacterium | reverse complement strand
TTATCAGGATAATAAACACCTGCGACGTAGCTGCCCGGAAGAGTAAGACCTGAATATTTCTCCTCGAAGTTGGCACGGTGACCCATCCGCCCGTTACCCAGGCTCATCAGGCTCTCCGTGATTTTATTGTGATCGGGATGAAATCCATCTTCTATGACTTTCCATCCGTCGTGAACTATATAATCCTTCATTTGCTTTTCATTTTACAAATCTTTAGAAGCTGTTTGCTGTTAGCCGTTAGTTTTCGCCTCCATTATAACTCATAACTAATCACTCCTAACTCTTCAGTTGTACCATTTTGATAAAAGTTCGTAGTCTAACTTTTTAAACCCGGGAATATAATGGTCTGCGAGGGATAGATTATCAGAAGAACCTACACCAATTACATTCATTCCTCCATTGAGTGCCGCTTCGATGCCGGCCTGAGCATCTTCAAATACCAGGCAGACAGAGGGTTCAACCTTCAGGAGACTGGCACATCTCAGAAAGACTTCCGGATCCGGTTTGGCTTTCGATACCGCATTGCCATCCACTATTTCATCGAATTGTCCTTTCAAATGAATGCGATCCAGAATCAGAGGGGCATTTTTACTTGCAGACCCCAATGCAATGAGCATTCCATTGCTTCGAAGATCTGTCAGAAACCTTGTAACTCCGGGTAAAATTTCATCATCGGTCATTTGATAGACGAATTCGAGGTACCGTCTGTTTTTTTGCTCAGCAAGAATCAGTTTTTCCTCATCTGTCCTGGTTATTTTTCCAATATCCAGGAGGATTTCAAGCGAGCGCATCCTGCTCACACCTTTAAGCAATTCATTGTCATCCTCGGAAAAGTCAAATCCCAACTCTGCAGCCATCTCTTTCCAGGCGATAAAGTGGAATTTGGCAGTGTCGACGATGACGCCGTCAAGGTCAAAAAGGCAGGCTTTAATTTTCACGATTAAATCTCTTTGATTATTTTATGCTCTTTGATAAAAATGACAGAGACACCGGCAATGATCATGCAAATACCGGCGAGTCCGAGCATGTACACAGCTTGTCCACCTAATAAGGAATACAGCAATCCCCCGAGAAGACCTGCAGTGATCTGAGGTATGGTGATGGTGGCATTGAAAATACCCATGTAAACCCCCATTTTATCAGCCGGCAGGGAAGCAGAAAGCATCGCATATGGCATAGCCAGGATGGCTGCCCAGGCAATTCCTACTCCTACCATGGAAGCGATCAGGCCATATTGGTCTTTGATAAAGACGATAGAGAGCAATCCCAAGCCGCCAACCACCAATGCTGAAAGGTAAATTGGTTTACGTCCGAAGCGTGTTGCCAGACGAGCCATTACAAGTGAGAAAATTGCTCCAAAGACACTATAAGCGGCAAAAATAATTCCAACCCAGTTCCCTGCTTCATTGAATGCGGGTGAAGTTGCATCGCCCGGCAGGGTATTCCAAACATTTTGGGCAATGGCAGGTGTGGTATAGACCCACATCATGAAGAGCGAAAACCAGGAGAAAAATTGTACAAAGGCAAGTTGCAGCATGGTTTTTGGGGTATCTTTCAGCAAGGTCAGAAAAGAGCTTTTCTTCTTATCCTTTTCTTTAAGATTGTTGTAAAGGGCATGTTCAGCTGGTGTATACTCTTTGGTGGTAAAAGTGGTCCAAAGGACAGTCAGCAGAAGTGCTCCCCCCCCAATGTAAAAAGCCCAGATGACAGAGGAAGCAACTTTTTCACCTTCATTGGGCACATTCGAAACGCCAAGCCAGGTAAGCAAAAATGGCAGAATTGAACCAACAACGGCTCCTGAATTGATTAAAAATGCCTGAGTTGAAAAACCAATGTTGCGCTGTTCTTCAGACACCATATCTCCGACCAGAGATCGGAAAGGTTGCATGGTCACATTAAAAGAGGTGTCCATCAATAACAACATGGCTGCACCAAAGAACAAGGCCGGAACCAAATGGGTAAAGAATTCCGAATTGGGCATAAAAAACATGGCAAGGGCTGATACGATGGCTCCTGCAAGAATAAATGGTATTCTCCTCCCAAGCCTGGTCCAGGTTTTGTCGCTGGAGAGTCCGATGATCGGTTGAACGATCAATCCTGCCAAAGGAGCAGCCAGCCAGAAATAGCTCAGATGCCCAACATCAGAACCTAAGGCGGAAAGTATCCTGCTGGTATTGCCATTTTGCAGGGAATATCCGATTTGTACTCCCATAAAGCCGAAACTCATGTTCCAGATTTGCCAAAACGAAAGGGTTGGTTTTTTTGCCATAACAATCAATGGTTTAATTAGTCAATTAAAAACCGAGAATTCTTTCTCAAGCTGAATTGAACACAGATTAGCGCCTGACATTTTGATCTGCAAAATATCGGCAATTGAA
This sequence comes from uncultured Bacteroidia bacterium, assembly GCA_903881215.1. Lineage (GTDB taxonomy): Bacteria > Bacteroidota > Bacteroidia > Bacteroidales > Prolixibacteraceae > CAINVV01. The sequence goes on along the minus strand of CAIRSO010000064.1, from coordinate 14,959 downwards.
ATGGCTATATAACAAAGGGTATTACAAGTTCGGATGAACCTGATCTTAGAAAGGACTAAACAAAATGATTTTCGGTACAAACGTATAAAAAGAATTAATTAAAAAGCAAAAATTTTTGTTTTTTAACATTTTGGGGCTTTAATTCTTTCTTTTTGTCGACTCACGAATCACCAGATGGGTATCAATAAATTGGGTAATGTGTTTTCCCTCAACGGGTTTTTCAATACGATTCAGCAGAAGTTTGGCGGCTTCGACTCCCATCTCATATCCATGCTGGTCGACAGAGCTCAATGTTGGGGTTGTAATATCTGAAAAGAATCCGGCAGAAAAACCAATAATAGCCACTTTTTGTGGCACCGGAATTGACATGCGTTGCAGGGTTTTCATGGCACCAACAGCGGTCATATCGTTCACGGCAAAGATAGCATCAGGTGGGGTAGGAAGGTGCATGAGGTTACGCGTGGCGTCACCAGCCAGCTCGAAAGAATCGGCTACCAGAACCCAATCCTCCCGGAAAGGAATACCGTGATCTTCCAACGCCTGCTTGTATCCTGCTAATCTTTGGATGCCAATGCCAAGGGTTTGAGGCGCTGCAAGGTGTGCGATGCGTTTGCAGCCGGTCTCAATCAGGTGGGTTGTTGCGTTGTAAGCGGCTTTTCGGTCATCAATAATGACTTTGTCAACATCCAGTTCTTCGGGTGCCCTGTCAAAGAAAACGAGTGGAATGCCGTTCTCTTCAAGGTACAATAGATGAGAAAAATCGTGCGTCTCCTTGGAAATTGACACCAACGCTCCTTCTACACGGTTGGAGTCGAGAGCCTGGGCATTGATAATTTCGCGCGCATACCTTTCGTTTGATTGACAAACCATGACGTTGTATCCTGCATCATAGGCAACATCTTCTATTCCGCTGATAACTGAAGAGAAAAAAAAGTGAACCACTTCAGGTATGATCACGCCAATGGTGTTGGTTTTGCTGTTCTTCAGAGAAAGAGCAACAGCATTGGGTTTGTACCTAAGCTTGGCAGCCAGGTTATTCACAGCGTCTTTGGTCTCCCTGCTGATATCCGGGTGATTCTTCAGAGCCCTTGAGACCGTAGAGGGAGAGATATTCAGTGCCTTAGCGATGTCTTTGATCGTAATCGGACTACTCATGCAAGACAAACGTTAGTTGAGTTATTTCAATGTGGGAAGTTAATCAATTTTCAAACATTTCGCTTAAATGTTTGTAGTAACAATCCTCGAAAACATAAAAAAACATAAAAAAAATTAAAACATGCTGTAAAACATGTTTGATGCAAACGTAACCGCAAACGATTGCGATACTTTTTTTTTGAAACCAAGTTAAAGAGTAGATTAAATGATTGTTAAATTATATTTATTTGCGCTTTGAAATGGTTTTAGAAAAGGCAAACGGGCACTAAACAAATTGATTTTCAACGTTCTTATTTTTGATTCTTAAACGATGCACTAAGCATTAATTCTTCAACCATGATTTATGAACCTATAATTTGATTCACATGAAATTTGAATTAGCAAAGATGAAGATTCTTTGGTTTTTCCTTCTTGCGGTATTAACACTACCAGTATTTGCGCAGGAAAAATCAATCTCCGGAACTGTTTCCGATGCTTCCAATCAGGAGTCTCTGATAGGTGTGACCGTCAAAGTAGATGGTACGACTACCGGAGCTGCTACAGATTTTGATGGTAAGTTCTCCCTGAAAGTTAAAGCAGGACAGAAACTGATCGTCTCTTTTGTCGGGTATGTAACGCAAACGATAACTGTTGGGCAGCAAACAACCTTTAAGATTGCCCTTGTTCCACAGACCCAGGGATTAGATGAGGTAGTGGTGATCGGTTACGGTACCGTTAAGAAAAACGATGCCACCGGAGCTGTCAGTACGGTAAGTTCCAAAGATTTCGCCAAAGGCGGAATTACCTCTCCTCAAGACCTGATCGTTGGTAAGAGTGCCGGTACGGTGATTACCTCTTCAGGTGGTGCTCCCGGTAGCGGTGCTACAATTCGGATCAGGGGCGGTTCTTCCATGTCGGCCAGCAACGATCCTTTGATCATTATTGATGGATTTCCTGTCAGCAACTCCGGCATCTCCGGATTGGCGAATCCTTTGACAACCATCAACCCCAATGATATAGAGACATTTACTGTTTTAAAGGATGCCTCCGCAACTGCTATCTACGGATCAAGGGCTTCGAATGGTGTCATTCTGATTACCACCAAAAAAGGAACAGCCGGAAAACCAATGAAAATTGAGTACAATGGCACGATGTCTGTCAACTCTATTCCTGCATATGTGGATGTTCTTTCAGGAGACGAAGTTCGTTCTATGGCTTACGATCTTGCTTCAAAAAATGCTGTTGGCTTGAGTTTGAATAGCTTAAACCGTCTTGGCCAGCAAAATACAAATTGGCAAAAGGAGATTTATCATACTGCCTTGGCTCAAGACCATAATATTAGCATGAGTGGTGGTATCAAAACGATGCCTTACCGTGCTTCTTTTGGCTACACAAATCAGGATGGTATTTTGAAAACTACCAATATGGAGCGTTCTACACTTGCCATCGGAGTTGATCCAACATTTCTGGACAATCACCTTAGAATAAGTGTTAACCTTAAAGGCAGTTACACCAAACAAAATTTTGGTGATCAGGGTGCTGTTGGATCTGCCGTTGCGTATGATCCTACACAACCCGTATACAACAACAATACCAAATTTGGTGGTTTTAACACCTGGGTCAACCTATCGGATGTTTTGGCTGACGGATCTATGAATCCAAACGGAAGCCCTAATCCTATCGGTGTTTCGAATCCGGTTGCGATGCTCTACCAAACAGATAATAAATCCAATGTCAAGCGTAGTATTGGGAATGCCCAATTTGATTACAAATTCCATTTTCTTCCTGACTTAAGGGCTAATTTGAATTTGGGGTATGATTATTTTACAACTACCGGGCACAACAACGCGACCAATGATGCAGCCTTTACTTTCCGCAATGGAATAGGCAGGAAAAATGATTATTCTCAAAAGGGAAAATCACAGTTGGTTGATTTCTACCTTAATTATGTGAAGGAAATTAAATCCATCAGGAGCAGAATCGATGCTACCGCCGGATATTCCTGGCAGAAATTCTACAAAGAAGGATCTTCATTTGTTAGAAATGGCGATGAAACACAGATTTCTGATAACTCAAAATTTATCAATGAAAACTACCTGGTCTCTTTCTTTGGACGTTTGAATTACACATTACTCGATCGCTATTTGCTGACAGTAACCATTCGTGATGACGGTTCTTCCAGGTTTGCTGAGGCCAACAGATGGGGTCTTTTCCCGGCTGGTGCACTTGCCTGGAAAATTAAAGATGAATCATTCCTGAAGAATGTCAATGCAGTTTCAGATTTGAAACTGAGGTTGGGCTGGGGTATCACCGGTCAGCAGGATATTGGCAACGATTTTCCATATCTTCCTGTTTACAGAGAGAGTACCTCAACTGCTCAATACCAGTTTGGCAACACTTTTTACAAGACCATGCGTCCAAATCCATATGATGCAAACATCAAGTGGGAGCAAACAACTACTTACAATGTAGGATTGGATTTTGGTTTCATGAAAAATCGTATTACCGGTACCATCGATGCGTACAAACGCGAAACAAAGGATTTGTTGAACTTCATTCCTATTGCTGCCGGTAGCAACTTCTCTAACTTCCTGACAACAAACGTTGGTAACCTTGAGAACAAAGGGATCGAAGTATCCATCAACGGACAAATCATTCAATCCAAAAATTTGAACTGGAGTGTTGGTTTTAATGCGGCTTACAATGAAAATATAATCACCAAACTGACCAAGACAGACGACCCAAATTACACTGGTGTTGATGTTGGAACTATCGGTGGTGGTGTTGGTAACTTCATTCAAAACCAGCGTGTTGGATTCCCTGCCAATTCATTTTATGTCTTCCAGCAGGTTTATGGTTCAAATGGAATGCCTATCGAAGGGCTCTATGTTGACCGCACAGGTTCCAGTGGAACTGTTACCAGCAACAACCTTAACAAGTATCATTACAAAAAGCCCGCTCCTGATTATACATTGGGTATCAATTCAAGAGTTGCCTACAAACAGTTCGATTTCTCTTTCTCCGGAAGGGCCAATATTGGGAACTATGCCTATAACAACGTGGCTTCAGGTGCACTTTATTCAACCGTGTACAATCAATCAGGATTCTTCAACAACGTTCCAAGGCTGCTTAACAACGCAAAATTCACCAATACCCACTATTTCTCCGATTTTTATGTAGAGAATGCCTCTTTCTTTAAAATGGATAACATGAGTTTAGGGTACAACTTCGAACAATTCGTCAAAGCCAGATTGAGCCTTACCGTACAAAATGCTTTTGTCATCACAAAATACAAAGGGCTCGATCCTGAAGTGGATGGTGGCATTGACAATAATTTTTATCCTCGTCCGAGAATTTTTGTACTTGGCGTAAATCTTACATTTTAACTTTATTAAGAATACGACATGAAAATTAATAACATAAAATCATTGGCTGTTATCTTGGTCACACTGATGTTTACCTCGTGTGTCAAAGACTTGAATGTTACGCCTAAAGATCCGAACATCGTAACATCGCTAACTGTATACAACTCTCCCGCTGCCTACAAACAAGGATTAGCAAAACTGTATGCAACATTTGCTGTCAGTGGTCAGCAAGGACCTGCAGGCCAGCCTGATATAGCCGGTATCGATGAGGGTTTCTCCAATTATCTGCGTCAATACTGGAATGCTCAGGAATTATCTACCGATGAAGCTGTCATGGCTTGGAATGATGCTTCAATCAAAGACTTCCATTGGCAAACATGGGCTCCAAACGATGTATTTATTGCTGCCGTTTATTCAAGAATCATGTATACCGTTTCACTAAGCAACGAATACATTCGGGCAACAACAGGCAAAACGGAGGCCGACATCGTAAAATACAATGCTGAGGCAAGATTTCTTCGTGCATTGGCTTATTACCATGCCATCGACCTTTTTGGCAATCCTCCATTTGTAACTGAAGCAGATGCACCGGGTGCATTTTTTCCAAAGCAAACAACACGTGCTGCTCTGTTTACCTACATTGAGACAGAGCTTAAGGCCATTGAAAATACGCTGGGTGCTCCAAAGTTCGAGTATGCCAGAGCTGATCAGGCTGCTGCCTGGACTCTTTTGGCCAAACTGTATCTGAATGCCAAGGTATATACAGGTCAGGATAAGAATACTGATTGCGCTACCTATTGTGCGAAAGTTATTGCTGCAGGATATTCACTGACACCAAAATATGCCAACAATTTCACAGCAGACAATAATCTTAGCTCTGAAATGATCTTTCCTATCACTTCGGATGGTCAAAATACCCAAACTTATGGTGGTATGACTTACCTGATCCATGCACAAATTGGCGGAAGCATGTCTCCTGCTGCATTTGGTGTAGGTGGTGGCTGGGGAGGTATCCGCACGACAAGCACATTTGTAAACAAATTTACTGATACGAGTGGTGCAACAGACAAGCGTGCCATGTTCTGGACTGCCGGACAGAAGCTTGAGATTAGCGACATTGGTCAGTTTACCGATGGATGGGCGATCACGAAATATTCCAACCTGACATCAACCGGTGCAGCTGCACCCCATTCGCATCCTGACTTTGTGGATACTGATTATCCACTTTTCAGACTTGCCGATGTTTACCTGATGTATGCTGAAGCAGTACTTAGAGGTGCTACCTCAGGCAATGCAACAACAGCATTGGGTTATGTAAATGCTTTGCGCACCAGAGCTTACGGAAACGCAAATGGTAATATTACCTCTGCTCAAATGACACTTGATTTCATCCTTGATGAACGTGCCCGCGAATTGTACTGGGAAGGTTACCGCAGAACGGACCTTATCAGATATTCCAAGTTTACCGGTAGTGCTTATCTGTGGCCCTGGAAAGGTAAAGTTGCAGCTGGAGCTACTACTGAGACCTTCCGCGATCTCTATCCGATCCCTTCTAATGATTTAGGAGCGAATCCAACTTTAAAACAAAATCCTGGTTATAATTAATCTTCTAAATATTTAAACAATGAATAAAAAAATATTTATATATCTAACTTTCATTGGGTTGATCGGACTTTTGTTTTCTTGTGAAAAGGAAGGAACAAAAGCTGTTTTGATGGACAACCCAACCGCACCAACTCTTGCATCTGTGCCTAATTTGACCCTGAAAAGGGCCAATGGATTGACCGTGCTTGAATTTGTTGGTACTGCAGTGAATCCTGGATTTCAGGCTTCCGCAACCTATTACCTCGAAGCATGTGCCAAAGGGAATAATTTTCAGGATGCTTTAGTTATTTTGAGTGACAAACAGTGTCTTTCAATGAAAATTACTGTGGCAGATCTTGACGGCCTTATGCTGAAAAAATTCCCGGCCGACCAGGTAACTTCTCTTGATTTTAGAATCAGGTCTGTCTTATCTTTAAGCAACGGTACCGGTTCATATGTTTACAGTTCTGTTGTCAAATCGGCCGACCTTACAACATATGGTCCTCCGACCCTGTCATTCACTGTTGCAGCAAAATTGCAAGGAGTAGTTTCTGCAGGTGACAACAAGGTTTACACTGCTTGGATTTATACCGATGGAACACCTTTCCAGTTTACCAACAACGATGATGGCAAGAAATATGGTGGTGTTTTAGCCGCGGGTGCACTTTCCTGTGATTTAACAGAAAATGGTCCTGCGATCAAACTGGATGCAGGAGCCTACACAATGACTGCAGATATCAACACCGGCAAGATGAAGATGACTATTGCCGATGTAACCATTGGCATCATTGGTGATGCTGTAGGTGGTTGGGACAATGACACCAAAATGGTCTTTAATTTCACAGATCGTACCTGGAACATTACCAAAACCGTTACAGCTGGTGGAATCAAATTCCGTACACACAACAGTTGGGCTGCAGTTAACGTGGCATACAATCCTGCCAGTCCAAGTCTGAACAATTTGTACCAGAATGATGGCAAAACTGACAGCCAGGATATTAAAGATGTAGCTCCTGGTAAGTACAACATCAAGCTTTATTTGGAAACTACGCCAATGAAGGTAGTCTTCACTCCAACCATTTGAATCGTTTAAAAATATTCTCTCATGAAAAGAAAAACAATCTATAGAATATTGACGCTCCTGGTCTCTGCCAGCATATTTGTTGCAGCTTGTACCAAGGAAAAATCGGATGTTAGACTAAGTCCGACGTTGGCCTCCACGCAGACGTTGAACATTAAATCTGATGCTGCCACAGTGGTAGGATTTGTTGTTGCTGAAGGTGACGGTTTTATCGAAAAAGGAGTTTGTTATGCTACAACTCCGGCACCTACTACCTCCTCTACCAAAGTGGCCTATACCGGGATAGCTACAACAGCTACCTATAATGTGATTTTATCCGGACTTGCCTATGCAACCAAATATTACGCAAAGGCTTATGCAATCAATGCAAGCGGGACTGTTTATGGTGAAGAACTCAATTTTACTACTTTGCCTGTCATCCCAACTGTGACAACAACTGTAATCACTGCTATTACGGGTAATGCCGCCGCAGGTGGTGGTAACGTAACTGTTAGTGGTGGTGCAGAAGTTACTGCCCGCGGAATTTGTTTCAGCAGCACAAATCTGACACCCACAGTTGCAGATACCAAAACTTCTGATTCAAAAGGTACTGGTGTCTTTACCAGTGCACTTGCCAGTCTGAAAGGTAACGTAACCTATTATGTTCGTGCGTATGCCATAAATAGCGCAGGTACAAATTATGGGGCTGTTGTATCTTTTAAAACGCTTGTCGATCTTCCTGTTGTCACAACCACAGACGTTACAGCCATCGGTAAAACCGGTGCAACTTCTGGAGGTGCTGCCACCTATGATGGTGGAGGTGCCATTACTGCAAAAGGTCTTGCCTGGAGCACAAGTGCCAACCCAACTATCGCCGGAACAAAAATTGACGGAGGTGCCGGATTGGGAGCTTTTGTTAGTGCACTTACAGGATTACAGAAATTTACTGTTTACCATGTTCGTGCCTTTGCAACAAATAGTGCGGGTACAGCATATGGAGCTGATATTCAGTTTACCACTCTGGCGGATATCCAAACATGGAACATTCCTGGTAATTATGTGGGCGCAAGCTACCCTGGAACGACCTTAGGGGATTGGTCTCCTGATAGATCACCTCAGATTATCAGTACCATTGCTGCTCCTGACAAACTGGAAGGCTATGTTTACATGGCTAATGCTGCCAACGAATGGAAATTCGCCACCCAACCCAACTGGAACGGTCCGAATTACGGCGATGGTGGTGCTGGCAAACTTGATGGCAATGGTCCAAATATTGCTTCACCAGCTGGTTACTACAAATTGAACGCTAACACAACTACCATGACCTTTACAGCCGTTAAAACTGTTTGGGGTGTGATAGGAAGTGCAACGCCTCAAAGTTGGAACGATGAAACTCTGCTCACATACAGCCCAACCCAGCGCGTCTGGCAAGGTGTCATGCACCTCACTGCCGCCGAAATCAAATTCAGAGCCAACCACGATTGGGGAATGAATTATGGAAGCGACAAAGCGGATGGTAATTTGAGTGCAGGTGGAAGTAACATCCCGGTTTCTGTGGAATCTGATTATGCCATTACACTTGATTTAAGTAAGCCGAACGTTTACACTTACTCTGCCAACAGATGGGGTGTGATCGGTGATGCAACACCGGGTAGCTGGGGTACTGATACCAATTTGACCTGGGACGCTACCAATAAGGTTCTCAAAGTTACTTTGAACCTGACAGTTGGTGCCATTAAATTCAGGGCAAATGATGATTGGGGTCTCAACCTCGGCGGACTAAATTTCAATGCCCTTACCAATGGTGGAGATAATATTCCAATCGCTGTTGCCGGAAGTTATACTCTGACACTTGATGTTTTGAAGGCGGTTCCTTCTTGCACTGTTACGAAGAACTAGTAGCCAGTTCTAAAGTTTCCAAAGTTTTAGGTTTCGAGCATTAGTTGCTCTTAACTTAAAACTTTGGAAACTTTTTTTTGCTTTTAAAGTTGCTCTTTATTTAAAACTTTAGAAATTTTGTTTTGATCAATTTGCTTACCTTTAACAATTGTACCATACGCAATCACTGCTCATGAGAACCCTCACCATTTCGCTTATTCTGCTTCTCTTCATCAAATCAGGCGTCACTCAGGTCATAACTTCATCCCCTGCTCTTCCCAGTGATAATCAGTTGGTAACAATCACATTTGACGCCACAAAAGGCACTGCAGGATTGAAAGATTATACAGGAGACATATATGCCCATATCGGTGTCATTACCGATAAGAGCAGTTCAAGCGCTGACTGGAAATATGTAGTATCAGGATGGGGAGTAAATATCGATAAGGCAAAATTGACCCGGACATCTGCGAACCAATACCAGATAACCCTCACGCCGGATATCCGTCAATATTTTGGGGTTCCTGCAGGGGAGGTAATACTTAAGGTTGCGATCGTATTCCGCAGTGCCGTGGCAGTTAACGGAGCATTTTTGGAAGGAAAGGATACCGGGGGTAAGGATATTATGCTTGATGTTTTTGGAGCAGGTCTTAATTTTGTTATTCAGCAACCTGTAAAAAACACGGTTTTTCAACCTTTTGCGAGCATTCCTTTTTCCGCGTCTGCTTCTGCGTCGGCCAATCTGGAACTGTATCTCAACAACAAAAAAATTCTGTTCTATACCGGAACAACGATCACCTATAATTTCAATCTGGCAGCCGGTGAATACTGGATCAAAGCCAGTGCCATTACTCCTGCCAAGACAATTACGGATTCTGTATATGTCTATGTAGCTGGAAGTCAGATTACCGAAACAAGGCCATCGAAGGCGATCAAAGGAATTACGTACCCTGATAGCCAATCCGCTACTCTGGTGCTTTGGGCGCCCTTTAAGCAGTCAGTTTTTGTTATCGGAGACTTTAACGACTGGCATCCATCAGTTAGTTCACGAATGAAAAAGGATGGTGATTATTTTTGGATAACAATCTCCGGGTTGACCCCAGGCAAGGAATACGCTTTTCAATACCTGGTGGATGGCAACCTTAAAATTGCCGATCCTTATACCGATAAGATTTTGGATCCATGGAACGATCAGTACATCAACGCAGCTACCTATCCGAATCTGATCGCTTATCCTGCCGGGAAAACTGAAGGCATTGTCTCTGTGCTTCAAACCAACAAGCCAAAGTTCAGCTGGGCGGTTCCACAGTTCACCCCGCCAGCTTCAGATACCTGTATCATCTACGAAACGCTGGTTCGGGATTTTGACGCCAAACACACCTTTGGCGGAGTGGCAAGTCATCTGGATTATCTTAAAGACTTGAAAGTAAATGTTCTTGAACTGATGCCCGTGAATGAATTTGAAGGCAACAGCAGCTGGGGTTATAATCCATCTTTTTATTTTGCACCAGACAAATATTACGGTCCGGCAGATGAGCTGAAAAAACTGGTGGACCAATGTCACCAGCGGGGAATAGCCGTGGTGATGGATTTGGTTTTGAACCATTCTTATGGCCAGAGTCCGTTTGTTCAGCTCTATTTTGACGGCTCGAAGCCATCAGCGCAGAATCCCTGGTACAATGTCACCAGTAACTTTCAAAATCCGGATGCCCAGTGGGGATATGATTTCAATCATGATAGTCAGGCAACGAGGGAATTGGTTGACAGTATTGCCTCCTATTGGATGACTGAATACAAGATTGATGGATTCAGATATGATTTCACCAAAGGTTTCTCCAACAACATCAAGAGCAATACGACTGATTCGTGGGGGAGCAAATATGATTCCCAGCGAATTTTCAACCTCGAACGCATGGCGGGTGAGGTAAGAAAAAGGAAACCCGGGGCACTGGTGATATTTGAGCACCTTTCCGATAACAGCGAAGAGAAGGAATTGGTAGAATCCGGAAACGGCATACTTCTTTGGGCAAATTCCAACGGCAATTGTTCTGAGGCAGCCATGGGATACAACGATGGAAGTAAATCGGATTTCAGCTGGGCTTCCTACGCCTCACGCAACTGGAACAAGGCTGCAGCAGTTGGGTATATGGAGAGCCATGACGAAGAGCGAATAGCCAACAAATGCATCACTTTTGGGAATTCAGCCGGAAGCTACAACACAAAAGACAGTACAACAGCCTACAAAAGAGTAGCACTTACTGCGGCCCTCTTTATGCCAATCCCCGGACCAAAAATGCTTTGGCAATTTGGTGAACTCGGATATGATTACTCGATCAACTTAGGTGGCCGACTGGGTGAGAAGCCTGTCAAGTGGAACTATGTGGATCAACCGGCCAGAACCTTTCTGTTCAGGGTGATGGCCAAACTTTTTTACCTGAAGAAAACCTATCCGATTTTTAAAACGCCTGATTTTAGCAACTCTTTTGCCGGTGAAACAAAATGGCTTAAGCTGAACCAGGGTAGTGATCATGTATTGGTAACCGGGAACTTTGGTGTCGTTTCAAATACTGTCAGTCTAACGTTCCAGAAAACCGGTACCTGGTATGAATATTTTACCGGGACAACCCTGGATGTAACAAATACCAGTCAAAGTCTGACCCTGGCGCCGGGTGAATTCAGGTTGTATTCGACACAGAATTTTTCCAAGGCCAATATCACAACAGAGGTGAATGTTCTTCCCAAGCCGGAAATCGGTTTTGTGATCTGGCCCAATCCGGTGAGCGAAACACTCAGTATTTCATCTGTTTCACCCCTTTCGCGGATTGTTGTCTATTCAATGAATGGAACGAAAATCAAGGAGCTTACTTTACCTGGAACTGAGGTTTCAGGTCAGGAACTTTTTTTGGGTGATCTGCAACGTGGCAATTATCTTATACAGGTAGTAAACCAAAAAGGGCAAAGCGAGTCCAGGAAGATCATCAAGTATTAATGGATGCTGGATTTTATTTTATTAAAATCGTCTTGATGTTCACAAATTCCCTTATCCCAACGTAGGAAAGCTCCCGCCCATACCCGCTCTCCTTTATTCCACCAAAGGGAAGCCGGGGATCTGATTTAACGAAGTCGTTGACGAAGACACAGCCTGCTTCGAGGCCTTTTTCTGCCAGCTCTTTCCCTTTTGCCAGATCGGAAGTAAAAACGCCTGCTCCCAGTCCGAAAACGGTGTCGTTGGCAATGTGGATTCCTTCTTCGATGGTGCTAAATCGGTATAAAACAGCTACCGGACCAAACAACTCTTCGTGGTAGGCCGGCATGCCGGGGGTTACATTTTCCAGGACAGTTGGGGGATAGTATGCTGCTTTACCTTCGGGGACAAAGCCTCCCAAAAGCAATGTGGCACCTAATGCACAGCTTGAAACAACCTGCTGGTGCAGTTCATCGCGCAAATCAGTCCGGGCCAGCGGACCAATGGCTGTCTGAGGATCAAGCGGATTTCCATAGGCAGAGGCAGCCATCAACCGTACAAATTCAGTTTTAAATTCTTCGTATACCTTATCCGATATGATAAACCGCTTGGCACCAATGCAACTTTGTCCGGCATTTAGTAATCTGCTGGTAACACATAACCGGGCAGCGGTTTTGATATCCGCGTCTTCCAAAATCAGATAAGGATCGCTGCCACCCAGCTCGAGCACTGATTTTTTCAGGGCGACACCGGCTGCCGCTGCTACAGCCTTCCCGGCAGAAGTACTTCCAGTGAGGGTTACTGCCTTAACATGCGGATTGTCTATGATTTGCTTCACTGCCGTTGAACCAACCAGTAAAGTCCTGAATACATCTTCCGGAAAACCGGCATCAATGACCAGTTGTTCGATGGCCAGTGCACAACCGCAGACATTGGAAGCATGTTTCAGCACCCCGGTATTACCTGCCATCAGGGCTGGAGCGAGGAAGCGGAACACCTGCCAGAAAGGGAAATTCCAGGGCATTACGGCTAGAATTGTTCCAATGGGCTGATAAGATATATAAGATTCGAAAGCTCCGGTTTGAACTGTTTCGCTGCGCAGAAATGACTGGCCGTTTTCAGCATAATAATCACATGCCAAAGCACATTTCTCAATTTCAGCCAAAGCCTCCCGTTCGACTTTACCCATTTCGGATACCATCAAAGCCGCCAATCGAACTTTGTTTTCCAGCAATTTAGACTGGAGATTTTTCATCAATCCGGATCGATGCTCAAAGCTGGTCAACTTCCACCTTTTGTAGGCTGCATCTACCTGTCCGATTATTTGGTTAACCTCCGGAGTAGAATATTCCAGGTAGGTATTGATGATCTCACCCGTAAATGGATTAATGGATTGCATCTGGATTTAAATTGTATTTATTGGACGGATCGAATACCCAACCGCCAGCTGGCGGATTCGGTTGGGATAAATATTTTCTAAAGGATATTGCATAGAAAATGTTGTTTATACAAAATTAGCGCATTTTCTGAAAAGAATTTGATAATTCGTTATTGATATAGAAAGGGGGTAACTTTATTTAGTGGAGTTGAAAATGTTAAGATTAGAAATAACGATAAATGGCCCCGGAATTGAATCCCGTTTGCAGAATTGTTATAAGATCTATATATCTTCTCCCGGAGGGGGTGTCCAGTTTGTAGAATTGTTTTGAAATCTATGTATTTTCCTCCGGAGGGGGTGTCCTGTTTGTAGAATTGTTTTGAAATCTATGTATTTTCCTCCGGAGGGGGTGTCCAGTTTGTAGAATTGTTTTGAAATCTATAAAGCTTCCCCCGGAGGGGGTGTCCTGTTTGTAGAATTGTTTTGAAATCTATAAAGCTTCCCCCGGAGGGGGTGTCCTGTTTGTAGAAAACATGGTACAGCTAGAATTGGAGCTCCGGAGGAGCGATCTGTTTGCAATTTGACAGGTCGCACCTCCGGTGCTCAATGATTCGATTCCGGCATATTTCTACAAACAGATCACCCTTCCAGGGTTCAAAGAATCTTATCTGACATGATTTTTACAAACAGATCACCCTTCCAGGGTTCTAAAAATTAGACCTGACATGATTTTACAAACAGATCGCCCTTCCAGGGTTCTAAAAATTAGACCTGACATGATTTTACAAACAGATCGCCCTTCCAGGGTTCTAAGAATCAAGTAAAAAATGAAAAATATGAAAGTTGCAAAAGTTTCTCCAGCAAAAAGGTCTGATACATATTCACAGGTATATATTCAAATTGTATTCGCTGTACAGGGCAGACAAAATTTTATAAAGGAGCATAACAGAGAAGAGCTGCAAAAATATGTAACTGGACTTATCCAAAGGAGAAATCAAAAATTACTTGCAGTCTACATTATGCCCGATCATGTTCATTTATTAGTTGGAATAAAACCAGACATTGCTGTTTCTGATTTAGTCAGAGATATAAAATCAATTTCATCACAGTTCATTGCAGAGAAGAAATGGATTCCTTTTAAATTCAATTGGCAAGAAGGGTATGGTGCGTTTTCCTATTCAAAAAGCCAAATCGATTTTGTGGTGAAATATATATTAAATCAGGAGAATCACCATCATAAGCGTACATTTAGGGAAGAATACATTGATTTTCTTGAGAAATTTGAGATTAAATTCAATGAAAAATATTTGTTCGAATGGTACGACAAACGGGTCGCACCTCCGGTGCTCTGATTGACGCCGTATGCATGATTTCTACAAACAGGTCGCACCTCCGGTGCTCTGATTGTCATGGATGCATGATTTCTACAAACGGGTCGCACCTCCGGTGCTCAGATTGTCATGGATGCATGATTTCTACAAACGGGTCGCACCTCCGGTGCTCTGATTGTCACGGACGCATGATTTCTACAAACGGGTCGCACCTCCGGTGCTCTGATTGTCACGGACGCATGATTTCTACAAACGGGTCGCACC
>CAIRSO010000063.1 GCA_903881215.1 uncultured Bacteroidia bacterium | reverse complement strand
GATCCAGGGATATGCAGTGATGGAGACACCAATTTCAAACTCCATCCCGGCTCCTCATATGGTTATTGAAGAAGCATCTGAACCGGGCAGTATAGGCCAGCAAATAGATATCGCAGCTTATCCTTTTGTCTTGGGGCGAATTTTATCCATTCTAAGTACGGAAATAGGCGTTTCGAGACAACATGCGGAAGTTAATTATGATCCGCAGACAAATGTATTCACCCTGATTGACCTGCAAAGCACAAATGGCGTAACCATTGGAGGTCAAACCATACTTTCGTCAAATGCTTATGAAATCAAGGGAGAAACTCGCATAGGTCTCGGTCCAAATGTCATCTTGAAGTTCGTCGTAAATCAAAGCTGAAAAACATAAGAGTATGAACACAGACATTATTCAAATTACTCAATATCATTAACTGAGGGATAACCATGGATACAATGATTGGTAGAACATTAGGAAAATATCAAATAATTGAGCCATTGGGAGAAGGCGGGATGGCAACGGTTTACAAGGCCTTCGATTCTTCGCTTGAGCGCTACGTGGCCATTAAAGTCATCCGGATGACCAATCAGGTGGATCCCTACTTTTTAGCGCGCTTTCAACGTGAAGCAAAAGCACTGGCGCAATTGGACCACCCCTATATTCTCAAAGTATTGGACTATGGTGAAGAAAATGGGATGCCTTACCTTGTGATGCCGTTTGTTGGACACGGTACTTTAAAACAATTTACTCATTCACCCTTGCCTTATGACAAGGCGATTAAGATCATCATTCCCGTCGCTGAAGCACTAAGTTATGCCCATAAAAGAAAAATCATCCATCGTGACATCAAACCTGCCAATATTTTATTCGGTGAATCCGGTGAACCTATCCTTTCCGATTTTGGTATTGCCAAAATTCTTGATGCAGGTGGAGAACAGACGCAATTAACCGGCACTGGGTTGGGAATTGGCACTCCTGCTTATATGGCACCGGAACAATGGAATGGAATTGCCGACGAGCGTACTGATATTTACTCTCTTGGGATCGTTTTGTATGAATTGCTTACCTCCCGATGTCCCTTCCAGGCGGATACTCCCGCAGCCATCTTGATCAAACAAGTACAGGACCCATTGCCACGGCCAAGGAATTTTGCTGGGGATATCCCGGATAATGTTGAAGCGGTTATTTTCAAAGCGCTGGCAAAAGATCCAAACTTGCGTTTTCAAACCATGCAAGACTTCATCATTTCAATGAATAATGTTCTACAAGGTGAAACAACCACCTTTGTTGTACCTCCGTCGCCATCAAAAGATCTGGGTGTGACCCAAATCGCAAACAGACCTCCAACCATTGCTCCACCACCTTCAATAGTTGGAGCGAACTCACCCCAAAAAAGAAAGTGGGTACCCTTTGCAATAACCGGTGCCGCTGTTCTTGTCGTTATTTGGATCGTTTTTATTGGATTAAATGTATCAAAAATAGGATACCTCAACCTAAGAAAACCATCCGAAGCTGTTGGCGGAAAAATTCAAGGAACATCTGTCATTAATGCTGTTGAAAGTACGCCAGTCAGTCTTGCTGCAAATGGCGTGCAACCCACGCCCACCAAAGTAAATATATTAAATGAAACACCCACCACCCAGTCAATCACATCCATTGAAAATTTGCCAACTGATATTCCAATTTTCACACCTAACAACGGCGATCTAATCTCCACAACCGCAGAAGGTACGTTTATGTTTTCTTATTCCACAAATGAAGTAATGAAAATTGTCGAAGACTTTTTTCTTACTGAAATGAAGATACAGAATTGGAACATTATAACTACTTCAGAAATGACAGCGCAAAACGTAGTCATGTGGGGCTTTCAAAAAGATGATCGAACTGTAATGATCTATGTCATGGGTGATCAAGATAATCTCACCATGGTTCAAATTATGATTCCCTCT
>CAIRSO010000062.1 GCA_903881215.1 uncultured Bacteroidia bacterium | reverse complement strand
GGCACTTGCCGGATATTACTTCTTGTTCTTTTTACTTAATTGCTCCCGCATATATTTACCCGACGCGGTAAGTTGCTCAAGGCTCCATCCGCCGGTCGCTGCAGCACCTGGAAGCATAAGAGCCGTCGTTTCGTTTTTATCAGTCACATTCCAATTGACCCAGCTAAGACGGTTTTTCTCCATCCAGTCCATCCATCGTTCCGTCTTTTCCAGATTAAACTCGCCGTTTCCGTTTGATTCGCCAACTCCCCATTCCGTCACAAAAAGGGCTAATCCTTTTTCCATCGCCAACTCTGCCTTGGCCCGCAACATCTCCTGGTGATTGGGATCAGAGGCATAAAAATGAAAGGAATAAACCAGGTTGTCAAATCCTTTGATAGGATCAGCTGCTGCTACATCCACATCCTGGTCCCACCTGGGCGATCCAACCACAATTATGTTTTTAGAATCGAACTGCCGGATCGCTTTGATCACCTCAACAGAATATCCTTTCACTACCTCCCAACTCTGTCTGGCCGGTTCGTTGAAAATCTCATAGATCACGTTTGGAACTCCTGCATATTTCTTAGCCATCATGGCAAAGAAAGCCTTTGATTCCTCCAAATGCTTTTCGGCGTTGTGATCATGCCAGTCTATCAGCACGTAGATACCTTCATTGATGGCTTTGTCTATCACAGCAGCCATCAGCTTCAATTGCTCTTCCTGATTGGTTAAATAGCCTCCCTGTGGCTCAACTCCCATGGAGGCACGCAACACCGAAATGTGAAAATCCTTGACCAACCAGCCGACCAGCTCCTGATTATAGTACTTCTTCCCTCCCCATAGGCTCCACGACAAGGATATTCCGCGTAATTGGGGAGGTAATCCCACTTTATTGATCATAAAACCTCCTTCCACAGTCAGTGCACCATGAATGTTTATTGGACGGGGAATTATTTGGGCCTCCAGGTGGAAACTACCGGCCATCAAAATGGCACACAAAATAATTTTCTTAAACTTAAACATACATTCTTCTTATAATTGTTTTCATTTGCCGGATGGAATCGAAGATCGGCGCAGCCAATACCTCTGAGGTTATTATTATCCTGGTTTTTGATTTCGAAATCCTGGAAATTTCAACTATTTGGAAATAGATAGCTTAAATGCAACATAAAAGTTGGTCTTTACATCCGGTTGTCTCGCAATATCTACAAGCCTGTAATTTACTCCATAGGTGCCGATGGGTAGTTTACCAATCAAAATGGTGTCATTGGTGATCATGCAAGGGGCCATAATCATGCTGTTATATTGCTTTTCAATGTCAATAAAATTTCCGCTCTTTTGCACTTTTACAAGCTTGTTGTATTTGCAATCCTCATAAATAATCAGTTTAACGTCATCACCGGAGGTTGGAATTTCAGGAAGGATTTTCATCTTATATTTGGCCAAATCACTGGTAGTTAGCTCGGGCATAGTCTGCTGGTAAACCGTTTCACTGCCTGTACAGGAAACAATCAGCGTCGAAATCAATAGTATTACGAAATATCTCACGGCCTATGAAAGATTAAGGAAAAGTAGTAATCTAATTCATTTTCCTGCCAATATGATGCTAAATTTGTTTCAAAGTTAAACCAATTACCATGAAATCTATTCTTGTCCTCTTCCTATTTATTCTGCTTTCTCAAATTAGTTACTCCCAACCAGGAATAAAATATGCTATGGTTATTCATGGGGGGGCCGGAGTTATGTCGAAAAAATCAATGACTGCCGAATTGCAGAAGGAATACATATCCGTTTTGGATCATGCACTTCAAGTGGGCGATTCTGTGTTAAAATCCGGTGGCGATTGCATGGATGCAGTGGTTAAAACCATCATGGTAATGGAAGACTCTCCCCTCTTTAATGCAGGTAAAGGAGCCGTTTTTACTCATGAAGGAACGGTAGAACTGGATGCATCACTGATGGAAGGCAAAACACTTGGAGCGGGAGCAGTAGCCGGAATCACTGATATTCGCAATCCCATACTTTTGGCAAGAACAGTAATGGAGAAGTCAGAGCATGTTTTACTGACCGGTAAGGGTGCCTCTCAGTTTGCCGTGGAGCAGGGCTTTAAACTCGTTCCAAACAGTTATTTCTATACTGATAAAAGATACCAGCAACTGCAGGAACTTTTGAAGAAAGAGCGGGTATCCGGCACCAATGACAAACATGGAACAGTTGGCTGTGTGGCTTTGGATAGAGATGGCAACATCGCTGCCGGGACTTCGACAGGCGGCATGACCAATAAGAAATATGGCAGGATTGGTGATTCACCCATCATAGGCGCCGGAACCTATGCCAACAATGCTACCGGCGGATTCTCCTGCACAGGTCATGGTGAATACTATATCAGACTTGGTTTTGCCAGGGACATCTCTGCGATGATGGAATACCAGAAGCTGGATATCCAAAAGGCCTGTCAGGCAGAAATTTCAAAGCTAACCCAGCTTGGCGGAACAGGAGGGGTTATAGGGCTTGATAAGTCAGGAAACATCGCCATGGAGTTCAACACTTCGGGGATGTTCAGAGGTTTTATTAAATCGAATGGAGAGAAGCAAATAGGTATATTTAAATAAAAATGGCCGGGAAATTGTCCCGGCCTTTATTATTTAAATATCGTTTTATTTGTACAATACCGGTTTACCCAAGCCAACTGCTTCAAGAGCGTCCAGCTGAGTTTTTGCATCTCCAACAACCACATAATACATTTTTAAAGGATCAATGTATTTCTTAGCTATTTGAAGTTGCTTGTCGACGGTGAGACCTTTGACGTAGCCCTCTTCTTTTTTGATGTAGTCTGCAGGAAGGTTGTAATCTGTCATCGTATTCAGCATACCCAATAACCCACCAAGTGTTTCGAACCTCAAGGCATTTCCCTTCAACAGGGATGATTTGGTGAAATCAACGTACTCCTGAGGAATGGCATTTCTGTATTTCTCCATCTCTGTTTTGAAAATCGTAACAGACTCAAGGGTAGAGTTGGTGCGAACTTTGGAAGAGGCAGAAAACTGTCCATAGTCTTTTGAACCAGAAAAACTGGATCTAGCTCCATAAGTAAAGCCTTTCTCTTCCCGTAAAATTAGGTTCAAGACCCCATTGAATGAACCACCCAATTTGAAATTTGAGACGTATGCAGGATAGAAATCAGGATTGGTACGTGGAATTGATGGTGTACCAATGGCAATCACTGATTGTTTGGCACCAGGAACATCGACAAAATATATCTGAGACTTTTCAGGTGCAGCAGGAACTTTGATGGAAGGGATTTCGACATTTTTTGCCGCCCACTTTCCGTTCAGTGAAGTTAGAGCTGTTTGAACTCTTGCCTGATCAACATCACCAACGATTAAAAATTTAGCGATTGAAGGCGACATGTATTTGCCGTAGTATTCTTTCAAGTCGTCAAGCGTAATGGCGGCCACTGATGCTTCCGTGCCTGTAGCTTCGATAGCCAGAATATTGTCCCCAAAAATAAGTTTGTTCAGCGCTCTGCTCGCAAGGTACTCAGGGTTAGCGGCATTTCTTTTGAGTCCATTGATGTTGCGGCTTTTGACAATCGCAAACTGCTCCTTATCCCATCGTGGCTCGAGGAGGATCTCCTCTACCAATGCCAGAGTTTTTTCAAAATTCCTTGTTAATGAACTAACCGAAACAGTGACATCCGAATTGCCGGCCATCACCCGGATATCTGCTCCAAGAAGACCAATCGCATCCTCCAGTTGTTCCGGAGTTTTGTTCCTGGTACCTTCATTTAACATCTGTGCCACCATATTGGCAACCCCGGCTTTGGCAACGTTGTCCAGTTGATGTCCGCCATCAATTGAGATGGAATATTGCACCAAAGGAAGTTCCTTCTGAGTAATACCCCATATTTTCATACCATTAGGCAAAGAAGCAGACCATGGTTTTGGAATCGTAACCTCTGGATCAGGACCGGCTTGTGGCTTAATAGTACGATCCAGTTTCGTGACAGTCTTGGCAATCACTTCCTCAGCAACTGCGGCAGCCTTCACTTCAGCAGCTTTGGTCACGTCTTCTTCAACGATTCCGGCATTCACTGAACCCTCTACGATCAGATTCACTGAACCTTTTGGAACGAAGCTGGTCTCGATGAAATTCTTTCCCTTGAGATATTTTTCATAGACAGCCTTAACATCAGCAACCGTCACTGCCTGAATATTCGCAAGGTCTTTTTTGTAAAATTCAGGATCGCCGGTAAACATCATATATTCAGCCAAAGTAAAGGCCTTGCTTTGAACACTTTCGAATGAATTATAGAAGCGTGTCTCGTAGTTTGCCTTAATCCTGGTAAGGTCTTCTTCAGAAAAACCATCTTTCTCAAATCGTGCAAATCCTTCAAAAATAGCCTTTTCAACTTCTGAAAGAGTTACCCCTGGATTGGCGGAAACAGAGAAGGTAAAAGAGCCTGCAAGTTCCTGCGATCCGTTTCTGGCACCAACGCGTGAAGTCAGCTTTTTCTCCTTGATAAGAATAGAATACAATGGAGATTTCTTTGAACCTGCCATCAGTTCACCCAGGAAGTTAAGTGCATAAGCGTCTTTTGAATAGCGCTGAGCAGTAGGAAATACCATTGTTAACATCGGAGTTTTGGCAAAATTATCCTCGTGATAAAGTTTGATGGTCTTTGCTACACTAACAGGCATCGGCTTGCGTTTCTCGATTGAAACACCTTTTGGAATTTCGCCAAAATATTTTTCTATCAACACCTTAACATCAGCTTTGTTGATATCTCCGGAAACTACCAGCGTAGCATTGTTTGGAGAATAGTATTTTTGGTGAAAGGCTTTGACATCTTCAACAGTAGCTCCGGTCAGATCTTTCATTTCACCGATAACAGTCCAGCTGTACGGGTGACCTTTGGGATACAACGTAGAAGCGATCAATCCATAATTGAAGCCATAGGCGGCATTGTCAACACTTTCGCGTTTTTCGTTCTGAACTACATTCTGCTGGTTTACCAGGGCAGATTTAGTTACCATATTTTCAAGGTAACCCATCCTGTCAGACTCCATCCACAAAGCCATTTCCAGGGCATTTTTAGGAACAACCTCGTAATAGTTGGTCCGATCCTGACTCGTGCTTCCATTCAGTGAACCACCTGCACCCTGAATGTTTTTGAAAAACTGGTCCTCAGGCACATTTTCAGATTTCTGAAACATCATGTGTTCAAATAAATGGGCGAAACCGGTCTTTCCGGTAACTTCCCGGCTGGAACCAACATGGTAATAAACCGCTACGGCTGCAATCGGATCTGATTTGTCTTCATGCAAAACAACAGTAAGGCCGTTTTTAAGCGTATACTTTTCTATCGGAATAGATAATCCGGTCTGTTTGACCTGCGAATTGGCAGAAAATAACGCAACTGCCACAAACAACATCATCAAAGCGATTCTTTTCATTTGAATTAATTAAGTTAAATAATTGATTTATATCCTCTTAAGTCTTTTATTTCTGGTTTAATTCAACATTCTTTCTTACTTACTATTGACTTTCACCGGTACTTTTGTTCTACTGCAATTTAAATAAAATTTGTTCAACCTTAAGTACTTGGAATCAATAATTATGCAAGATTTTTCAACATAACTGTACTTAGACAACTTTGGATCCTTTTGG
>CAIRSO010000061.1 GCA_903881215.1 uncultured Bacteroidia bacterium | reverse complement strand
TATCAAACCAGCACTATCGCACCATTTGGATAAACGAGGGAATCGTCTCTTTGATTGACCAGAACCTTCTCCCCTTTTCTTTTGAAGTCATCACCTGCAAATCATACATTGAAACGGCTGAAGTGATCCGCAACATGACCGTTCGCGGTGCCGGCGCCATTGGTGCGGCCGGTGCGTTCGCCATGGCTCAGGCCTGTCTGGAAGCGCCTGCGGATGATTATGCCGCATTTATCCTGAACGCCAAAGAGCTGATTGCCGGCACCCGGCCAACGGCCCAGAACCTCTTTTACGCCATCGACCGGGTTTTTCAAAAAGGGATGATCGGAGTCGACTTGGCGATGGCCGAAGCGCAAATGGTGGCCGACAAGGATGCTTCCGACTCGCAGGCAATCGGAAATTTTGGAAACGAATTGATCAAGGATGGGTTTAACATCGCCACACACTGCAATGCCGGCTGGCTGGCGTTTGTGGATTATGGCACCGCCCTCTCGCCCATTTATGCCGCTCACCGCAGTGGGAAGAAAGTCCATGTATGGGTGGATGAAACCCGCCCCCGCCTCCAAGGCGCACGCCTGACCGCATGGGAGTTGCATCACGAAGGAATCTCGCACACCATCATCCCCGACAACGCCACTGCGTTTATGATGAGTCAAGGGAAAGTGGACATGATGATTGTAGGTGCTGACCGCGTGGCACGCAACGGAGATACCGCCAACAAAATCGGCACGCTGGAAAAAGCCATCGTAGCGCATGCCTATGGAATCCCATTTTATGTCGCCGTGCCCAGCTCAACCTTCGATTTCGACTGCAACACCGGGTTGGATATTCCCATCGAGTACCGTTCCGAAGAGGAGGTGTTATGGTGTGAAGGACTCGATAAAGATGGAATCAAGCACAAAGTAAACATCGCCAATCCGACTTCAACGGCCTTAAATCCAGGGTTCGACGTGACTCCGGCAAAATATATCACCGGCTTTATCACCGAAAAGGGGATTGTGGAAGCCAACGAACAATCAATACGAACCAAAATATTCAACCGATGAGCGAACAATACAACGGAGTGAAATTCAGCACCTTCTTTATCGAAGAGATGGCTCCCGAAAACGATCCGAAGCTGAAGCAGCTAATGAACTGGTGCAACGAGTTTCAAAAGCTCAACCTGACTCCGATTTCAAACGGAGCTTCAAGCGGCAACCTCAGCTACCGCCTGCAACCGGGTTCCAACGCTTTTGTGATTACCGGCACGCAGCTGGCTCTCAACCGAAGATTGTCGGCTAACAACTTTGTCACCGTTTGGGATGTGGATTTTACCAAAAAGACGGTGTATGCCGAAGGTCTCTGCGATCCATCCTCCGAAAGCATGCTTCATTTCGCCATCTACAAAATGCGTCCCGACATCAACGCCATTTTTCACGGCCACAGCGAAGAAATGCTCAATAATCCAAAGCCAAACACTCCGATCACTCGAAATGAAGCTCCTTACGGCACACAGGAGTTGGTGGGAGAAGTGTTGCAAGTATTGCAAAACAACAACTACCTCCTGATTAAGAACCATGGGTTCCTCTCACTGGGAGCAAACATGGATGAGGCCGGAAATCGGATGAAATAACGGTGACTCCAACAGCTATGAATTGGCTTGCTATATTTGGAATAAAGGGGAAGAGACCTTGAGGTATGACAATGTGAAAATTGAAAAATAATTGAAATTCTTATAATCGACTTTATAATAACAGGATAGTCCTGACCATTATTGTACAATTTCCTTGCTCCTGATTATTTTTCCTATTTATTTAAATCGATAAGACAGACTTG
>CAIRSO010000060.1 GCA_903881215.1 uncultured Bacteroidia bacterium | reverse complement strand
TGGCATCAAATTTTTGCAGATGGCAAAGTTCAATGGCTGATTTGGCGTTTCTGCTTGAAAAAATATTGCAATACCTGCGGATATAGATCATCAGCAACTGGATATTCACAAGATTATCCTCAACGATCAACACATTAGGCAACTTTCTGACAGTGCTTTTGCGGGCTTTTTGCTTGGAAGGCTTGGTGTCAGCTTCGGCAGAAACAACATCTTCTTCAGCTTCATCTTCAAGTAAAGGAGGAGCAGCCTGCGTCAATCCCCCTGCATATTGACCGATGAGTGCGTCAAGTATCTTCATAAGCCGGCGGGCTGATTCAAGCACATGGTCTGCTTTTTTCTTTTGTTCGGGATCACCAAGTTCCTCGGTGAGAAGTTCGGCAAATCCAAGAATACCACACATCGGGGTACGCAGATCATGATCAATCTGCGATAGTATCTCCATTGGAATCGTATGGTTGGCGGAGGTGTTTTGGTTGTACTTTTCGAGCATGTCGTTAATAGCATCCTGAATCGTGGTAAACATCAAATTCAGGTCTTTTTGGCCATGAACACTCTCCATTATCCGGAAAACTGCCTGGTTGACAAGTTGAGATTGAAAGTTATCCATTTTGTGTAGATCAGCAACAAAGATAATAAAGGATCATCTTGGTTTTCAAGAATTATTTGTCCGGTAATTCTAAAATTTTCTTTGAGTCAATCTCCCATAATGTATGCATCCGTCCATTGCCTAAAGTTCTGGTATTTGCCATCTACATCGTTGATGTTACAGCCAGAATTGTTAAACTTTCGTTAAATACTTTCATAACAAAAAACTTCAAAATAAATTTGCGGTCAAATTTAACAGAAGCTGTTATGGAAGTAAGTGTCGAAAATATCACCAAACACTATGGTCTGCAAAAAGCTGTCGACAGTGTCTCCTTTAAAGTCAATACCGGGGAAATCGTTGGATTTCTGGGGCCAAATGGCGCCGGTAAAACAACTACGATGAAGATCATAACATGTTATATGCCTCCAAATGAGGGGACGGTTAAGGTAGGCGGTGTGTCAGTGTTGGAAAACCCTGAGGAGGTGAAAAAACATATTGGTTACCTGCCCGAATCAAACCCATTATACAAGGATATGACAGTGATCGATTACCTGCATTTTGTTGCGGAAATTCAGTCCGTTCCAAAGGAAAAGATCAGAGAACGAATTATTGAAATGGTGCAGGTTTGTGGTCTGAAAAATGAAAAATATAAAAAGATCAACGAACTTTTGAAGGGTTACCAGCAACGTGTTGGTCTTGCCCAAGCCATGATCCATAATCCTGAGGTGCTTATTCTTGATGAACCTACCTCAGGCCTTGATCCGAACCAGATAGTTGAAATCAGAGAACTTATCAAGCGAATCTGACGTGAGAAAACTGTGATCCTGTGTTCGCATATTCTTGCAGAGGTAGAGGCAACCTGCGATCGAATTGTAATCATCAGCGGTGGGAAACTGGTTGCAGATAGTACCGCAACATCTTTACGCAAACAGGCTCAAAATAAGGAGATTCTCAAAATCACAATTGAAGATGGCGACCGAAACCTGATTTACAAAGCATTGCAGGGCCTCGATTCGGCAGAACTTGTTGACCTGTTCCCAGAGCACACTCAATCCTTTGAAATTCAAAGCAAAGCTGGTACCAGCTCACGGAAAGCCATATTCAAAATGTGTGTTGATAACGGATGGTCTCTGACTGAAATGACCCCGGTTGAGCGGAAACTGGAGGAGGTGTTTAGGGATTTGACAATACATAATTAGTGACGAATTACCAATGACCAATTACCAATTTACGATTTACGATATACGATATACAATTGTCGATAATAAATAATAATTTTCTATTATTCTATACAATTCATACTGTTATCAAGGGTTTTAGAACATTTTTTCGTTTAATGCTATAATAAATATTTTATTTTTATAGCATCAAATGGCATCATTATGACTACTTTTGTATTATATTTGTATGTCAAAATGATATAATTCATGATAAAAGTTAAATTGCTCAGGACAAAGATAAGCAAAGATCGTCATACCTTATACCTCGATTTTTATCCTGCCATCCCAAACCCTAAAACAGGCAATCCTACACGTCGGGAATTTTTAAAACTATATCTTTATGATAAACCACGCACGCCGCTTGAGCGTAATGAAAATATTGAAACGTTGAAAATGGCCGAAATGAAACGTTTTCAACGATACAATGATCTTAATAAGCCTGAAATTTACACTGATGTTGAACGCGACCAACTAAAACAGAAAGAAATCGGAGAATTGTCATTTACTGAATACTTTAACAAGGAGGTAAGCAAACGTAAAGCCGACCATAACATATGGGCTTCATTTTCAAAGCACCTTCAAAACTTCGCCGGTCAGGACTTGAAATTTTCCGACATTACCGAAAAATTCTGCAATGATTTCCGGCAATATCTTTTATCAGCCATAGTCAAGAGGACCAAGAAGCCGTTAAGTAAAAATACTGCATGGGAATATTTCGATAAGTTTAAATTTGTATTGAAACAAGCATATAATGACGGTTATCTGCCCACGTTCTTAAATCCCAAACTTGCCACCATCTCAAAAAGCGAAACAAGGCGTAACTATCTTACCATGGATGAGCTTAACAAGTTGGCGGGTATACCTTGTAATGACCCGGTGTTAAAGCGGGCTGCATTGTTTTCCGCTCTTACGGGCCTGCGCTGTTGCGACATTAAAAAACTCACCTGGCACGAAGTCGAGTGTACCGATGGAAATTATTCGATTAATTTTACCCAGCAAAAAACAGGCGGAGTTGAATCATTGCCAATATCAGCTCAGGCGGCAACCTTTCTGGGCAAACGTACAGAGCCACAGCACAAACCATTTGAAAATCTGCAAAACAGTTCAAAAAACAACTATCAGGTAAATCTATGGACCAAGGCCGCCGGTATAACTAAAAACATATCCTTCCATTGTTTCCGGCATACTTTCGCTACCCTGCAGCTGACCAATGGGACCGACATTTATACCATATCAAAAATGTTAGGGCATCGCAACCTGAGCACCACACAAATTTATGCCAAAGTAATTGACAAATCGAAACGCGAAGCAGCCAACAGGATAACGCTCGATTTTTAATCCCTCCCGGTAAATTCTTTCACCGCCGTTTTAAAACCCTACCACCTTATTGAGTAAAACGATGCCAGGTACCCGTGGTTCATGCCATTGATTTCCTACCCTTTTTCGCAAAATTACTGCCTTCCCTCGCATCTCTCCATTTTCTAAAACCTTTTTAAATTAATCCATAATTCGCTATGTATTAATTTAATATCGTTTTTTATGAAGCATTTCACGAAAGTTGTGCCAAGGGATATTAATAATATTTATTGGGAATTTGAAAGGTTTTTCTCTCTTTCAATCCTTTATGCAGAATCCAGGTGTTACGACATGGGCATAAATGAATATCCAAATAACAATTACATCCGGTTCCTGAAAGAAAACAACGTGTTTGATTCATATTATGCACTGATAATAAATGAGATAAAAATACATCTTATATCACAGTTTGAGACCATTGACAGAATGAAACTTATCACATTCACCCAGCATCAAAATATTTATATCAAAGATTTTGACCCGTTTAAAAGAAAAAAAACATTATTTCACGATTATCTGGTATTGAACATTGCCCATGGCGAGGAAAGTATCCTCGGTAGTGGGTATCGTTTAAATAAATACGAAAAATCAATTGCCAGCTTAGCTTTCAATAATTATGTTTCTGCTTATTATTCACTGGCCAATGATATTGGAAGCATGATTTCGTACTATGTTAATAATTTACACACCTGGCCGGTAATACAACCTATTTTTCCCATCTCCATAATTGATAAGCCAAAGCCCAAGTATAAGGGTTCTCAACCCAGTGGGGGAGTAAAAGTGCTTTTCTTTTATTATTTACATCTATCCAAGGATATCGATTTTCCGGTAAAGGCAAATTTTGAAACACTTATGAATCAATTCCATTTTACCGGTTCATGGTTTTATGTTTATAAATTATTCAGGCGATTTCACAAAGGCAACTCCGAAATACTTAATAAAGACAATCTTAAAAAGGTTATGAAATTACTACAATTCCATAAAACAGCATATCAGTTGGCAGATAATGACTTATATCAAATTTTAACTGAAACTAATGCAAAATTGGAAGATTAATACATGATTCTTTAGTAATTCATCATATAAATACTTAATATTATGTTAGTTATATTCTATATACTAAAGTAATAATATAGATAAAATCCCACACGATGCTATATAATTCTATATAATTCATCATTCCTTATGAATAAACAGTGACATTTTTTTATAATGTCACTGTTTTCATTAAAATGTCACTATTTTTAATAGTTATAAAATTGATAATCAGATAGGTGACATTTTAAAATGTCACTATTTTTCGACCTCCCAAAATTCGTGTTGTATCATTGCATCAAACTTAAATTTTCATGCAATGGAAAATAATTCAAGCGAAACGGTTCTTTTCAGTTTGCCACTGGCACGCTTAGAACCTATTTTTAAAGGATGGATCAAAGATGTTCTGAAAGACCTTCCCCCGGCCATTTGTAATCCCGATCCCAGTCCCGGTCCCGCTCCCGATCCCGGCGCTGATTCCTATATGACCACTAAACAACTTCAAGCCTACCTCCCGGAACACCCGCATCTGACAACTATATACAGCTGGATAAGAAATGGCGAAATTCCTGTTTATAAAAACTCATTTCGCTTACGCTTCCGCAAATCAGAAATCGATGCCTGGCTAAATTCCGGACGAAAGAAAACCTATGCAGAATTATATGCTGAAACTTCAAATAAACGAATTAAACGATAACCCCTAACCCAAAACCCCAATCCCATGAACAAAATCGAAACATTAAACCTCAAATGCACCCTCACCGATGAGGAAATGCTGGCCATCTCCAAGGAGATGAGCGAACACATCAACAAAAAGAAACAGGCCGAGGATAACCTCAGCTCGTTCTCAGCCCAACTAAAAGCGGAGGTCAAAGGCCACGATGCCATCATCAACAAAACGGCCACCCTCATCAACGCCGGGTCAGAATACCGGAATATCAAATGCGAAGTGATCATCGACCCGGTCCATGATACCGTTTCATGGATCCGCTCCGACACGGGCGAAGTCGCACAACTCGAGCGCCCTATTCCACAAAGGTATTTGCAAACATCTCTTGAAATCGATCCGCTATGAACATCCATATCAAACAACTTTCCCTGATCAATTTCAAGGGGATTAAGGAACTTTCCGTTGAATTCAACAGCGTAACCAATATTTCCGG
>CAIRSO010000059.1 GCA_903881215.1 uncultured Bacteroidia bacterium | reverse complement strand
TTACTGGGAATTTCCAGAATCAGGAGGCCAGCAGGCCATCAGGATTGGAAAATGGAAGGGGATCAGGTTCAATATTCAAAAAGGTATCCTAAAAACTGAACTCTATAACCTGGAAACCGACATTCAAGAGATAACCGATGTCTCGGCACTATATCCTGATATCGTAAAACGGATGGAGCTTATTATGACCCGGGAGCACTTACCCGCATCTCAAGATATATTTAAGATGAAGGCCTTGGGGGATAACTAATTTTTTATATGAGATTCTGCATTCAAAGGATTGAAAAAAAATCTAATTTTAAGTGTGTTGGAAGTTGGATTTGAAAAAACCGTTATAATATTTTCAGTCTGACTATTAGCATATTCTTTGTATGTGCCCATCTTCTTACCTTAAATTCAAATAAAATGAAATTTTGGCTGATTTTCTTGTTCATAATTGCCTCTTTCAGTGCCGGAGCTCAGGATATTATCCCCCGACCCAATGAATACAAACAGGCTGAAGGCTTCTTCAAGATTCCAGATGCTGTTTCAATTAGCTGTTCTGACACCGGATTCTCCGACCTGATTCCGGCTTTCACAGCCTCCTTGAAACGATACAATCTCGTGGCTGTGATAAAAAAACCAAAAAAAGGAGTCATCCAAATCTTGTACAATCCGATTATAACAGAGAAGGAAGCCTATCGGCTGAAGATTGAACCCCTGCAAATTACGGTAGAAGCCGGTTCCCCCGCCGGATGCTTCTACGGACTGCAATCTCTTGTACAACTGATCCTAAATGCCGGCCAATCCGGTCAGATTGCTTGTGGAATTATCTCAGACCAGCCCCGGTTCGAATGGAGAGGTTTAATGCTGGACGAATCGCGCCATTTTTTCGGAGAAGCAGAAGTGAAAAAAATGCTCGATCTGATGGCCCTGAATAAACTCAATAAATTTCACTGGCACCTCACAGATTCCCCCGGATGGCGCATTGAAATCAAGCAATATCCATTGCTGACAACCCTTGGAGCCAAAGGGAACAACTCAAATCCTGAGGCTGAAGCGAAGTTCTATACCCAGAAACAGATTACGGAAATTGTTCAATATGCAGGCCAACGCTTCATCGAAGTCATACCGGAGATTGATATGCCGGGGCATGCTACCGCTGCTGCCAGAGCCTATCCGGAATTTAACGGTGGCGGCTCGGTGAAATATCCGGATTTTACTTTTCATCCCGGGAAAGAAGGAACCTACGGGTTTCTCACCAATATTTTAAAGGAAGTGGCCCTTCTTTTTCCATCAAAATATATCCACATCGGTGGAGATGAAGTCTCCTATGGAAATGAGCAATGGTCAGGGTTTCCTGAAGTGCAGCAGCTGATGAAACGCGAAAACTTGAAAGACCTTCTTGGTGTTGAACACTACTTTTTGAGACGAATGGCCGACTCAATTCAGAAAATTGGCAAGACAATGATCGGGTGGGATGAAGTCGTTACAGCAAATCTGGCAACTCATCCACTCGTCATGTGGTGGAGGCATGATAAGCCTCAAATGCTTGATCTTGCCATTAAGAGCGGGTACGAGGTTATCCTTTGTCCAAGAATCCCATTGTATTTCGATTTTGTACAGTTGGATTCGCACAAATCCGGACGGGAATGGGCAGGGAAATACGCTCCTATTGAAAGTGTCTATGATTTCCCTTCTGAGAAATTTCTCGGCGGGATATCCATCGCGACCCCGCTGGTCAAAGGCATTCAGGCCAATCTTTGGTCTGAAACAATGCATACTTCAGAAAGGCTCGAGTTCATGACCTTCCCTAGATTGTCCGCTTTGGCAGAAGCAGCATGGAGCAATCAGGAAATAAAAAATTTCAGCAGCTTTCAAAAGAGAATGTCCGGGATGAAAGAGATATATAAGAAGTCGGATGTGCACTTTTTTGATGCAACAATTCCGGAAAGGTCAAAAGAGATTGCCAGTCCGGAGGAGGTGAAAAATTAATCCTGAATTACATCAACGAAGAACCCAAAATATATGCATAACCATGGCTATTTCACCATTCACTGTGGTAAGGCTCATTTCGGCGCAATAGATACTCCTGCAGCCAATCCGCTGACATTGGGTTTTAACATAAACATTGCGGGTCATGCGACTGTATGAGCCTGAGCAAGAGATGCTTCCATGCTCGAATCTATGGACAAAAGCCTGAGCGACCTGGTCTGGCACTATCCAAACAAATGGGGTGCGAATGGGCTAGGTATTGGTACAACAAGTACTATTCGCAGTGGAGACTGGAAGCTGATCCATTGGTACAAAGACGGGAAAAACGAATTGTACAATATTGCTGAAGACATTGGTGAAAATCAGAATCTTGCCTCTCAACATCCTGATTTGGTAAAGAGATTGTCTAAAAAATTGGGCAACTATCTGAAATCTGTCAATGCCCAGC
>CAIRSO010000058.1 GCA_903881215.1 uncultured Bacteroidia bacterium | reverse complement strand
TGCCATCTTTGCTGATCCGGGTGCGACGGCATTGGACAATGTTGATGGCGACCTCACCTCAAAAATTGTGCTTACCGGAAGCGTCTACACAAATATTATTGGTACGTATAGGTTAACTTACAAGGTTAGCGATGCGGCAGGTAATCCGGCTGACGAAGTATCGAGAATTGTCAACGTAGTTAAAGCGGCAGCCACCATTGAAATTTCTGAACTAACGCAATATTTCAATGAAAACAGGTTAGGAGTTACCGTTGCCACGGTTCCTGCAGGTTTACCTGTCATTGTGACCTACAATGGTTCTGCAACTGTCCCAATGGCAATAGGGAAATATGCTGTGGTTGCCACTATAAATGATATCAACTACGAGGGAAAAAGTAGTTCTACTTTTGAAATATTACCAGGGATTAAAGATGGGGTCAGGATTTATTCTGATGGCAATTTAATATATGTTATCATAGAAAAGATCAAAACCGGTGCTCACTTATCAGTTTTGGATATAAATGGAAGAACGTTGTATGAGACTACAGCCCTCTCAGAAGGGATGAACTGGATAACCCAAAACTTTAATTCAGGCGGTTACATTGTAAGACTGCAGGTTGACGACAAACAATACTCCACGAAAGTTATACTCACAAAGAAGCAGAGATTCTAAAGAGTTATAGAAATTGCAAAGAGCGTTATTTCAGCCTATCCTGGACATAAGCTGCGGCGCTCTGGGGAGTATATGTGCCAAGCAACATTCCTACCAATGAAGGACAATACAGCCAACATTATGATGAAAAAGTAGATTCTGTTCATTATTTGAGTGATTTATTGATTTGATCTTTTCAATTATTTTTTGGGTCGCGCAAAGCACGCAAGGCAACGCGAAGGGAAAATAATAAAACTTTGCATTTTCTTAGATGCTTTGCGCGACTTCATTCATCTATATTCAATAGTTACAGGCCCAATCAAGCCTGAATTAATCCTGCCAATATATTGGGAAGGAGTTGTCAGATAGTGATTTCCCAAAGTATTACTGACTAATATCTCAATTCGGTTATCACCCGGCTTTAGCTTTCCTGACAGATCAAACTTCCAGGGAGAAGACACTTTTGAACCGACAGTTTTTGCGTTAACCACGACCTCGGCTGAAGCAACTACATCGCCTAGATTCAGCACAATATGTTTTGATTTGGCTTGCATATCGGATATTTGAATCGTTTTTCGGTACCACATTCCACCCGAATAGGTTTTCAAAGATTCGCTTTCTCCAAGATCACCAAGCTGGATTTTCCCTTTGCCGGATTCGAACAAGATGGGTTCAGGGATGACAGCACCTCCTGAAAATCCGGGCAACTGTCTGATCCTAAGCGCCACAGAGCATATACCCTCTTGCGTATCAGGAAACAGAACTTTCCAGGCTGGCACACTTTTATCGGCATATCTTGCCGGGAGCGGCGTTTCTATTGCTGAAATTGCCTTGCCGGCGACCCAGATTTCAGGTCTTGAGACAGATTGGATAACCATAGAACGTGCTCCTGGAGGGGCTGCAAAACGGTACCATCCAAAACTATTAGTTGAAGATGGCTCACAATTAAATTGAAGAATATTTGCTTTAAGATACCATTCAGTTGCCAATGGAACCTCTGACTTTTTTACAGAATTATCACCAAAAGTTTCAAAAAGTAAAGCTCCCCTACCAATTTTGTTGTATTTAAGCAAAACCGGATTACTGCCTGAGTTCAAAACGACAGTCCCTTCTTCAGTTCCAATAGATTTCCGGTTTAAATAGATTTTTTCAGGAAGAATACCCGACTTATTGATCTTTGCCTGCAACTGAGAAGGTGCCAAGACAGTCGACCACAGGTAATAAATTGATCCACCTTCTTCAGGTTTCAAAGGATATACCGGCATATGTTTTTTTGAATTGTCGAGCATTCCAAGGGAAATAATTTCTTTGTTAACCTGCCCTTTCATACCATGATAGCCCTGGTGTCCTGCATCCCCTTTCAATCCCCACCTCCAGGAAAACTCGTAAGGTTTCCAGAAATATTTTGTCCCGTTAATTTCGATTGGTTCGCTTGAGTTGATTTGCTGCATGGATGCCAGTTTCGCCTCAATTGCCAATGTGTCAGAATTGGCGGGAAGTGGTCCAAGTTCCCAGAATTGCGGTCCGAAAGAAACGGTAGCCTCCGACCATTTTTTGTCGTCCATGTCGGGCTTTTGCCAGTTGCAATTTGGATCGGTCTCGGCTGCAAATTTCATTTTCCAAACTTCCACACCAAGCTTTTCATCGAAAGCCGGTAAGCGGTAGTCACCATATCTGTTATCGAGCACCGGTTTGAGCTCAAATTCCCAGTTGTTATCCAATTTTAGCGAATCTGATTTGACCAATATTTCTGCTGGAACTTCAAATTCAGGTTTCCCCTGACTAAAAACGATTAGTTGTGGCTCATTTTTTTCGAGGGGAAGTTTAAGGGTTGTGCCACCATTAGAATGGGAAGCTACTTTCAGTGGAGATGTGGAACCATCCCAGGGATTCCAGAGTTCAGCCTTCCCGGTAGTTCTGAAAAAACATTCGGTTCCTTTCGGTATTCCATATACAAAATACAGATCCCGGTCGCCAACTTTGCGGTGCATGATGTTTGAATTACCGGCACCTGTCAGAATTTTAAAATCCGGCTGAATAAGTTTGGCAATGGTTTTTTGGGTCTCCAAACGGTTAAGGCTAAAGATGCCTGTGCCTCCGGCCTCGCTTTTTTTGGAATAAACGGTCAGAGAATCATGCCTTTCTGATGCCGTAGTTCCGAACATTTCCTTCAGCATACCCTGTAACTGCGCATCATTGCCACCTATTCTGTCGCTGGCCTCAGGGAGAGCGCCTACAGCCAGAACGATCCCGCCGGAACGATAAAAATCGAGTGCCTTGGCTATCGTGGAATAGCGCACCGCAGAAAGCGCAGGAAGTATCAGCACCTTGTACTTTTCGCCGCTTACATTCAATTCCTTGTTCTTAATCTGACTTCTGCTGAGTGATTCAAAGTCCATGAAATCGAAATCAATGCCATTGGGATAGAGATCTTTGGCAATGGAAAATGCCGTTTCCGTTGCTTCTTTTCCTTTGAGTCCGGCTTCTGTTGGAGCCACCGGATAGACAATAGCCACATCGCAGCGATGGTGCCCCTGAGATAAGATGTAACTGAGCCTTTCGGTGCATTTCAGAAAGCTTCCCATATCGTTCCAGTAAGGCTGGCGCCAGTGGTTGTCGGGAGCTGCCCATTCCCACCAGCTGCCATGGGTTGAGTAATACAGTCCATGAAGACTTAGCAGGTTTTGGCCCATGGCAAAATTGGCAAAGGTGGCATCGGCTACTTCCTCGCTGCTCGTACCCCATCCACTTCCATAAAAGCCTTCGAGCCATGTGCGGGGACGTTCGTACAGGTGCGCAATGGAACTGGCTACTTTGTTCTTGATAATATCCCTACCTAGTCCGGGCTGATCGCAACCCGGTCCGGACATCCACCGTTGGGTGCGAAAATAATCGCCAAATTCGGTCACATCGCGGCCTCTGCCACCATGATCGCATCCGAAAAGCATGCCCCGACTGTTGTGCCAGTTGTACACCGGTTTAAAGAAACCTTCCTCCGACAGGCTTACCATCACATCGTTGTAATCCAGACGAATTTTGTAAGATTTTGGTCCCATTTCGGCAAACAAACATGGTAATTCGGGTAGGATATCATAACCTTTGCTCTTTTTGAATTCGTCTGCAAATTTTTCGTTCCATAATAATCCCCTGATGCCAAATTGAAGCTCGTCGGAAAAGAAAAAATTCAATCCCTTGCCGGCCTCACCCGGACAATGGTCTTCGAAGCGCTGGTAAAACTTCTCCACCACTTTGGGACCACTCAATGGGTTCATCGGATCGAGGATGTTTTAACTTTGTTCTTGTAAACCACCATAATTTTCCAGGCGCCTTCAGGGGATTTCCAGTTAAGTTCCCCGGCTTTTATCATTGGCAGCAAGTCAATTGCATAGGAGCTATTCAATGTACCATTCTGATTTTGAAAGGCTTTGGCAATAAGAATATTGTTTGGAACCACAGTTCTAAAAACTTGATTTGCTTGTACATCGAACTGTTTCGCCTCAAGTTTTGTGCCATGAAGGTTTGGGTTTTCATTCAGCATCTCATCTACAAACCACCCTTGTCCGGCGGCACCCAGGGTATAGTCGCTCAAACTAACCGACATATCCCTTTTTTTTGCTTCTTTCAAAAACCATTGGAAAAGCTCCCACCATTTTGCACTGAACAATGCCGGCTGACTTGGGTAGGTAAGCCCATATGTTGCCCCTCCCTTGTCGGTATGGCAATAGTTGATTTGCAGTCCGGTGATTCCCTTGTCTTTCAATTGATCCAACTGCCAAAGCATCCGGTCCTGGGTGAGGGTATCCCCCAGCCACCAATAAAAAGAGACCTCGCCGTAGCCTTTTGGGGGAGTTTTAAAACCTGGCAGAACATCCATTTTGGGTGAGCGATCCGGAAATCCGGGAGGAAGCTTTGAGCCATTTTGACCAGTGACCATAAAAAATGTCAGAAGAGCTATTATACTGATGCTTATTTTTTTTGACATACTATTTTGAGACTAATTATTTAAATATTACACAGAGTTACACAGAGAATTCACAGAGATACACAGAGAGAATATATTTACTTTAAATTAGCATTTATCGGATATGACTTGCCTGAGTTTGTTTTGGTTATATATTCATTTCATACGTATATAATTTGTTTTTCATTTGTCGTATGGAACCCTCAGGGCAGTATACATCTTCTTTGGCGAGCACTTGCTCATGAGGGTTTCATGTGTATATAATTT
>CAIRSO010000057.1 GCA_903881215.1 uncultured Bacteroidia bacterium | reverse complement strand
GTGATCTGGTTGACTGGTTGAAAGGCCTTCAGAAATGATATTATTATGCAAAGTTGTAGTGTAAAGTTGGCTCGTAATATCCTGATTCACAGCACAGCTTTTTCTTCGACTTTGCATAATGAATTGCTTTCCATAAAAGAAGTTATGGAAAGCTTTGCATAACTTCTTCAAATGGATGAAACAGCATCTCAGAATTAAATTCTTTTGGGGCACAACTATGAATGCTGTGAAAATCCAAATGTACTGTGCAGTCATTGCTTATTGCCTTGTAGCTTTAGTCGGCTATAAACTGAAAGTTGACCGCAGAATCTACGAAATTCTGCAGATTCTAAGTATATCACTACTGGACAAAACACCTATAAGAGAGGTACTTACGAAGTGCGATTACAATAATTTCAAAGAACGAGAAGATAAACAATTAATAATCAGTGGGTTTTAAGTGCCCACTCATGCATTCATCTTGTTCTTTCCCTATCACCATTTTTGCTCTATACTTTCTCCTGCTTTGACCTCAACCGACCGGATTTCATTTTCCACCTTCAACTTCACAACTTGATTGATAGTGCTTTTAAGTGAAACTTTTAACACTTTACCATGTTGCCAACTTGCATCCACTTCAACACCACCTCTGGCTTTTAATCCTTTGAAACTGCCCTTTTGCCATGTATCCGGAATTGCAGGTAGAATATCGATGTATCCATTATGGCTTTGGAGCAGCATCTCTGCGATACCAGAGCAACCACCCAAATTTCCATCAATCTGAAATGGTGGGTGAGCACAAAAAAGGTTTGGATAGGTACCCCCGGCATTGGACATGTTAGTTTTATAATTATCGGTTGGACGCAACAGGTCCTTTAACAACTGATAGGCTCGGTCGCCATCTTTGAGTCTTGCCCAAAAGTTGATTTTCCAGGCCAGAGACCAGC
The DNA here is from genome assembly GCA_903881215.1 of uncultured Bacteroidia bacterium. Lineage (GTDB taxonomy): Bacteria > Bacteroidota > Bacteroidia > Bacteroidales > Prolixibacteraceae > CAINVV01. Next base: position 2,067 of record CAIRSO010000057.1, on the reverse strand, counting down.
CGGTTCCGATATCAGTCCTCACTTCAAGACTTTTTCTTACAGCTTCTGCCAGTTCAGGTGTTTTCTGTGCATCAATTTGGTTTCCAGGATGCAGCATATACAAATGAGAAGTATGACGATGTGTTGGTTCGGTTTCTTTGAATTCCTGTCCCCATTCCATCAAACGTCCATCTGATCCGATTTGCGGCAGTGCCAGATTTTTTAGGGCGGCATCAATTCTTGGAAGCAATTGACTCGAATCGTTTAATAATTCTGAAGCTTTCATCACATTGGTGAACAACTCGTGCAGGATCTGTTGATCATGGGATGGACCCATACTCATATAACAAACAGTGCCATCTGGAGCAAAAAAGGAATTTTCCGGAGATGTCGCAGGGCCCGAAACAAGTTTGCCGGTAACCGGATCTCTCACAAGCCAGTCGAGGTAAAACTGAGCCGATTTCAGCATAATCGGATAAACACGTTCCAGGTATTTATGATCGAGTGTAAATGTGTAATGATCCCACAAGTGCTGGCACAACCACCCTCCGGCTGCCACGTGCATTCCCCACCCGGGGTGTTCGCCAGGCGAAGTATATCCCCAGACATTTGTGATTGGATGGACACACCATCCCTGGGCTTTGTATTGAATTGCCGCAGTAACTTCTCCGGGCTTCACCAACGATTCGATCAGATCAGTCAGTGGTCCATAACATTCCGAAAGATTGGTAATATCTGCTGGCCAATAATTCATCTGGACATTGATATCCGTATGGTAATCGCAATTCCAGGGGGTCTGAATTTTATTGGCCCATAACCCCTGAAGGTTGGCTGGTAGTGAGCCTTCACGGGATGAGGAGATCAAAAGATATCTTCCAAACTGGAAATAGGTTTCCTGCAAAAGAAGATCATCAGGGTTTTGCTTCTGATTTTTTAACCGAACATCGGTGGGGATCGTGTCGGGATCGTTGTTCGTCAATTTTAAAACAACCTTATTAAAAAGTGCAGAATAATCGTCAACATGGTTTTTCAATAGAGTCGCAAAGGATTGGGATGCAGCTTTGTTAAGCTGATCAAGCGAAGTAACCTTCGGATCAGCCCCCAGGTAATTGGGGTATTCCTGTTTGTAATTGGTAGAAGCAGTCAGGATTAAAACTACCTCATCGGCATTCTGCACTTCCATCAGGCTATCAGTAAAGGAGACATTTCCTCCAGTGGCAACAGCTTTCAGCCTGACGGCATATTGCATCCCGTTGCCTCCTTTCCCATTGTCCATTGTCCCGGTCATCAGTAAATGATCTTTTTCAGAGTGGGTTTCAAACCGTTCAGGCCGGGTCAGTGAGGATTTAAAACTTAAGGCACCTTTTTTGTTTGCAGTTAAGCGCATCACAATTGCCCGGTTGGGGTTACTGGCAAAGATTTCTCTTTGATAGGCTATTCCCCCCTGATTGTAAGAAACTTTAACAATTCCTTGGTTCAGGTCGAGTTCCCGGTGGTAATTTTTATACGCGTAAGTTTTCCCAAAGTCCAACCTCAAATCACCCAGTGTTTGAAAACATCCGAAAGGAACATTTGCCCCACTACCATGTCCAGAGCCAACCCCTTTGCAGACCTGAGTCTTTATGGTTAGTTCACTGGCCTCTTTGTATTTGCCTTCAAAAAGCAATTTTCTAATCTTATTCAGGGATGTATAGGCCTCAGGATTATTGTTGTCATCAGGACTACCGGACCACAAGCTTTTTTCGTTCAGTTGCAGTCGTTCCTTATTTACATCACCAAATACCATTGCCCCTAAAAACCCATTGCCAATTGGCATTGCTTTGAGCCATTCAGCATCGTTTTGCCTCCCGTCTTTGACATCCATAACAGATGAGTTGGCGGGTTGATCAAACCACAATCTTAAGGTTTGGTCTGTTGTTTGGGCTGTACAGCTTGTGAACAGAACAATTGCTGTAAATAATTGTAATATTTTTTTCAGTTTCATAGTTAGAGATATTTTAGTTTTGTCATAATATTGATTATCAATTAAAAATCCTGATTATTATTTGTTGATTCCCGATTGGATGAAACATTTTTCATCAATTAATT
>CAIRSO010000056.1 GCA_903881215.1 uncultured Bacteroidia bacterium | reverse complement strand
CGCTGAACCTTGCTGATCATATGCCGGAAGCAACGTGCATGGATTTTCTGAATGCTTTGCGCCAGACTTTTGCCCTGGAGTTTTTTATTGATTCGGAGCGAAAGGAGGTTGTTTCAAAATTCCTGAAGGATGTATTGAATGACAGCCCTCAGGTGCAATTGTCAAAAGTGATTCCCGATCCGGAAATCATGGTGGAAGAGGAACAGGGGTTTGAGTTCAGCTTCAGCTGGGATGGGGCGGATGAATACCCGCAGGATCCTGATAACAATTCCGTGTATGAGGATTATGGAACTTTTGCCAGGTTTGCTGACCTGCCCTGGCCAACGGCAGAAAACCAGACTGCCACAATTTTAAATACCGGTGAAATTTACATAAGCTATGCTGATGAAGAGGCTGAAGGTTTCTTGAAATGGAAAATTGCCGGGCATATTTTTAAAGATCTGACTCTTGGGAATGGCAGTATCTCCGTATCCCCACCGGCAGCCCCTGTGCTGATGGGTTCTGAATCTTACAAGTCAAGCCCCTGGTTTGCCTGTGCAAAGATTGCACAGCCGGGTTTCTCCATGGCTTTTGAAACCGGACAGCAGCCCTGCGGGCTCAGGTTCATGCTCTGGCATGGACTGGATCCCGCATCCGGAAAAACATTGGCCAGCTGTACCGGTATCCGGGGAGACGGGTCCATGCTGACGGATTTTAATCTTGCATGGCAGGGTGAGAAGGGCTTGTATGAAACATTCTGGAAACGCTGGGCCCAATGGCGCATGAACATGGCTAGGCAGGTGAGTTTTAAGATTGCCCTGCCCGGGGATGATTATTACCTGATCCGCAGGCTGGGATTTGATCATCCGGAAGAGATTGCCGGGAACCTGTACCTGCTGGAATCCATTGAATTTGTGCTGATGATTGACCGAATCAGCCAGCTGGTCATCAAAGCCTGGAAAGTTTAAAGCCGTCCTTTTTGATGCGCTTTACAGAAATTAATATTGTGTTTTAAATCAAGCGTTATGGCTAAACAAGTTGTAAATATTGGCGATTCGGGTACCGCTGCAAAGAACAAGATCAACGGGAATTTTGACGAGCTGTACGAAAAAGCAGAACAGCTGGGCAATCAGGCTGATATCAAAGCAAAAGTCTCAGCCTCGGATGATCAGGCGGGGTACCTGGCTGAAAAAATAGTCACGCCCGCAAAGACGCTTTCCATCGGGACTGCCGGAGGCAATGGGGCAGCACAAACTCTTTCCGTGGATGTGCATGTTTCCATCCTGACCAGGCTGGTGAAAATGTGGGACCGGACTTTAAATTACCGGGGCATGACATGGCCGGGAAAGGCAACACCGCAGGCGCCATCAAACAAGGATTGCTACCTGGTGGCTGAGAGCGGGGTTTGTTTTGGTGTGGCAGGGTGTACTTCAGGGGATTTTCTGTATTATTCTTCTTCGCCTGCAGGATGGAACAGGGTGACACCGAATTCTGATATCTATGCAGCGACAACCAAGGTTTTGGCCATGTGGAACGAGGGATTTGTGTACAAAGGCAAAGCGCTTTATACCACCAATCCGGGGGTTCCGACAGCTAAGGTGTTTTATTTTAACACCATCGAATCCGTTGCAAGGGTATATACACAGTTTGGCAATGAAGGCGTGGCAGCCAATGAATTCTGCATTTTTAAATACGACATAGCAGAAGATGAATGGATAAAGGAATCTATTTTCTCGCTGCCATCGGGTTCAACGAACCTGAACGAGTACATGAAAAAGGCCTCCAACCTTTCTGATTTGACAAATGTGGTAAGTGCCAGGGCAAACCTGGGAGTGTATTCAAAAGCTGAGATTGATTTTAAAACCCAACAGCTTCTCCTGCAAGAACAACAGGATTTTGGAGACCTAAATGTCGAGATTCAAGACTTGCAGTATTCTTTTGCAACGGCCATTGCAAACGAGTCGCAGACCCGGAGCAATGCTGATTCGGATTTGAGTGCCAGGATCGGGGTTTTGGAAAATGCGGCAGGTGCTACCACACAAATAGCGATCACTGAATTTACAATCATCGAAAACAATGTGCATGAAATAGGGGAAAGCCTGGCAAAGATCAATGTCCACTTTACCCTGAACATTGATTTTGCAGATGTGACTTCAATCGTAATAAGGGAGATCAGGGACAGTATAGTCATTCAGGAAATTGACCTGTATGACTACGTGCATTCTTTGGAAAACCAAAACAACGGAGGTCTGGAAATAATATTTGACGAACCGTTGACAGCCAATACCCAGTTCCTGATCATCGCCCAAAATACCACATCTTCGGCCAGCAAATCATCAGTTGTTTACTTTATTTATGCATGGTTCCTGGGAACTGAAGCTTTGGAAGACAATTTAGTAACCGGTGGGGATGTGTCGGAATTGGAGAAGAGGCTGAATTCCAAAACCCACAACAACATCACCATGAATGGCGAAGGAAAATGTTTGTGTTTTTGCTGTGTGAATGAATGCTTTTTCAGGATATGGCTCGGAGGGCTGGAAGTGACCTCATTTACTGAAGCTACATTTGATTATGAACTGCCTGATCAGTCAACGGTAACTTACAAACTGTACAAATCTGACTTTGCTTACAATGATGATTCGATTGATGTAAAACTGATTAAATATCAATAAAATGGAAAAAGGGACAATAATTTATGCACCCATAGTGCCGCCTACTGATCTGGACCAATTCCCGACACATCTGGCAAATCTGGGAAAAGGCGGGCTCCACTTCAAAAACAATCTGGGGGCAATTCAAAGCATTGCTGCAGCTCTGAGGGAACAAGGGATGCTGGCTTATGATAAGTCGACGGACAAATACTACAAACTGAATCAGGCAGGTGCATGGGTAGAGTTTAGTGTTGCAGGTGGGGCAGCTGGTGTAATAAGCACAACTTATGCCAACCTGGTAACGCTTATAAATACCTCGGCTTTAACGCCCGGGGCATTCTATAAAATTACTGATTTCAGGACCATACACTATTTTTTCGACAACGACGATACAATAGATGCCGTGAATGACGCATGCCCGATTGAACAGTTAATTGTGATGGCCATTGGCACAAATAAGATTGGACGGGAAGCTTACAGTGCAGATTTCCCTAATGATATTATTCATTATGATTGGAATCCGGTGAATTTCAGAGCTGACAAAGGTTTTGCCTTGAATATTACACAGCAGGAGCCCGATGCCTATGTGTTTGGGACCATCATCCCGGATTTCAGAGGTGTTATAACTTATAGGCACGATACTGTTCAGAACGTATCAGCATATTTTGATTTTAGGAATGTAACCTTCAGAAGGTGGAATTTGGCGACTTTGCCAGTATGGGATGAGGAGCAAAACACAAGCTATAATGGTGGAGCCTGCGTTCAGCGCAATAATCAAGTATATAGAAGTTTATATGATGATAATTCAGAGTGGATTGAAGACGATGGTTGCTGGTTCCGTTATCCCGAAATCGACCTTGCGATAGGCGGGATGTGGAGTGCGGGATCAACCATATGGAATGGTATTCCTACACCCGATTCAGAGGACTATGAGAACCTTTACGTTTTTGATTTTTACCGTGGGGCAAGCGATGTTCATATACTTCCTTATACACCATATTATGATAATAACACATCTTACCATCGTCTTTGTAATATTATCTTTTTAGGTCTTCAGCAGACAGATGGCATGTATGTAGAAGATGGGGCTTTTGTTATGGTAGGAGCCGTTATAGACCCGTGGAGAAAAGGGCCTGGAACATTTAATGGGACGGGAGGCAATTATGCTTTTTATAATAATGCTCTTCCAAAACAGACAAATGAGGAAAACGCCATATCTCGTTTTTTAAGAAATGATGGAACGTGGGCTGTTCCGCAAGCGGCAATTAATTATCCTGGCAATTCATCACAATATTTGAGAGGTGATGGGCAGTGGAATGTTCCATTTTCACCGCCAAACGACACAACAAAGTTTTTAAGAGGAGATGGCAGTTGGCAAGTGCCCCCAAGTTTGACATATCCGAATGATATCACAAAATTTCTTCGTGGTGATGGCTCATGGCAATTGGTTACTGCAACTGCAGTTTCAGCTTTAATTGCTCTTGCCAACAATGTGCTGGACATTGCCTGGTCAAATATGGGTGTTTATACAGCTTACATTTCATCAACTGTCACCCTGGCTTTTACCTCAAGAGGATATGGGTTTATCTCTATCCGGATAAATATGGAATCAGCTGCGATAATAAATTTGCCTGCATGGGTCTCCCTTATTTCCGGAGAATTTATACCGGGAAGTTACAATCTGCTGCAAATTGTGAGCTTTACAAATTCAGGTACCGACTCAGGATCTGCCTGGGCTATCATAACACAACAACAATAATATGCTGCTCATTCCACCAAACCGACCCATACTTCCCAATGTTTTACCGCTGGAGGATGGAAAGTTTATGTTCCGCGGTGCAATACCTTCAATAAGCCGGGATTATGGATTTCATTTTTCGCCAGTTTCAGATGTCAATCAGCTCGGGCTTATAGTCTTTATCAGTGGTGATAGTCGGGTACTTGCTTTTTCAATAATGACCTCAAAATTTTACATCTCAACAGATTATGGTGCCACATTTTCTCTGCGGACAGTACCGGAAAACTATTTGTATGGGTTGGGTATATCGGATGATGGACAGTATACAACCATCTCTCAATATCAAACAATACAATGTTCAAATGATGGTGGTTTGACATGGACGTTAAAATATACAACGCCTTATGGTGTTATACACAATCCTGATAGTGTCTCTGTGTCAGCAAGCGGTCAGTACCAACTTGTAAGGATTTATGGTTACCGGATGGCAAGGTCAGCTGATTACGGAGTAACTTGGGCACAGGTTACCGGTGCAGGATCCCGGCTTTGGGTGCATCAAAACATGAGCCGTACAGGACAGTACATGTATGCCATAGCTTACTATGAAACCGGATATGGCTTGTACAGGTCTGCAGATTTTGGAGTTACCTGGGCAAGGGTCATTCCAGTAAACCTTTCAAAAATTTTCTTGTCAGGAAATGGCCAGTACGTTTTTGTTTCACTATCGGCCAACAATTTTTATAAGTCTGTGGACTATGGCGCCACCTTCAACCTTGTTTCAACTCCATTCTCCAGTTCATTGTCTTTATCCTATACCGGAAGGGTACAGGCTTATTATAATCAATACAGCAACCTGATGGTCAGTCAGGATTTTGGGGCAACATTCACAGATACAAATTTCAACATGACAAATTCACCATTAGCAATAAACAACTTAATATCATAGTATTATGAAAGCGAAAATGATCAACGGAGTTGTGAATATTTATCCAGCACTACCAAACAGGTATAAATCTGAAAATATCAATTGTGCCGGAGGCTTCATGAATTCTTCTCGTGAAGTTCTGGAAGCTGAAGGCTTCTTTGACCTGGTTGACGAGCCATTTAATCCCAGGACACAAACCCTTTCTCAGCCTGTGTTCGATGAACAGACCAAGGTTTTTCGCAGGACAGCAATGGATATTGTGATTAACATTGAAGAGTTCAAAGCCGAGCTGATTGCTCAGGTAAAGAGGGAAGCCGGCAACAGGTTACAGCCAACGGATTGGCAGGTGACCCGTTTTACTGAAACCGGGACTCCTGTGGATCCGGAAGTGCTGGCCGAAAGACAGGGGATCCGGAACAGGTGCAACATTGTTGAGGCGGAAATAACAGCCCTTGCAACGGCTGAGGAGTTATTGATGTACGAAATAGTATTTTAATGTCCAAACTTAGGGAACCGTTTTTTTAATGCTTCATTTGGTCGCCTCCTGAACTTGTCAAGATATTGCTGGGTTTGCTCAAGCGAATAATGCCTGATCTGAAGCTGGATGCTCCGGGTATCTAAACCTGTATCAACGAGTTTGCCAACACCAGTATGTTTCAGAGAATAAATCTTTTTTGAATCAGGAAGTTTAACTGCATTTCTAAATCTTTCCCAGGCACGATCAATTCTTGTTTGAGCAATTTCCTTTGTGCCTGGTTCCAAATTTTTTGAAAAAACAAGCCACTCTGCAGGGTAATCCCAATTCATGGCCAAAAGG
>CAIRSO010000055.1 GCA_903881215.1 uncultured Bacteroidia bacterium | reverse complement strand
CTTAAAGTTTGGAGTACTTAAAGTGTGGAGTACTTAAAGTTTGGAGTACTTAAAGTTTGGAGTACTTAAAGTGTGGAGTACTTAAAGTGTGGACTCCTAAGATTGGAGTCGGGAATCTCCCTCACTCTAAGTACTCTAAGTACTCTAAGTATTTTAAGTACTTGAAGTACTCTTGTAGGGGTATGACGAACTTCATGTTTTAGATTCTCTTGCTTTTCTAACTTTAGGCACTCTAAGTACTCTAAGTACTTGAAGTACTTTTAAAAGCAATACATCAACCAACGACCTAATTATGGAACTCCCCGCCGCCGAACCCTATAAAATCAAAATGGTAGAACCAATCTACCGCAGCACACGCAAAGAACGGGAACAGTGGATCCGGGAAGCAAAGTACAACCTCTTTAATCTTAGGAGTGAACAGGTATACATTGACCTGCTGACAGACAGCGGAACCGGCGCAATGAGCGATCGTCAATGGGCAGCTGTCATGACCGGCGATGAAAGTTATGCAGGGTCTTCTTCTTTTTATCATCTGAAGGAGACGATTAGCTTGCTGTTCGGATTTGACTATTTTCTCCCAACACACCAGGGACGGGCCGCAGAGAATGTGCTTTTTTCTGTATTGGTTAAAGAAGGAAACATCATACCGGGAAATTCTCATTTCGACACTACCAAAGGACACATAGAATTTCGCCAGGCAACAGCGGCAGATTGCACCATCTATGAATCGCTCGACCCCGAAAACCTGCATCCTTTCAAAGGAAATGTAGATCTTGATCAGCTTAAAAATGTTCTTGAGGCTCATGCCAGAGAGAGTATTCCATTTATCATCCTCACGCTGACGTGTAATTCGTCCGGTGGTCAGCCGGTGTCCATGCAAAATATCCGGGAGGTTAAAGCCCTGGCCGATCAGTATGGCATACCACTTGTCTTTGATTCTGCCCGGTTTGCCGAAAATGCCTGGTTTATAGCTCATCGTGAAGCCGGGTATGAAAGAAAAACTATTCAGGAAATAGTGCTGGAGATGTTTTCCTATGCAGATGCCATGACAATGAGCAGCAAAAAAGATGGCATCGTTAACATTGGTGGTTTCATTGCAACGAGGAAGAAAGAATGGTACGATCAAGCTTGCACATTTAATATCATGTTCGAAGGTTTTGTTACCTATGGTGGAATGGCTGGACGAGACATGAATGCCCTTGCTGTCGGACTAATGGAAGTTCTTGAAGATGATTACCTCACCAGCAGAATCGGACAGGTGCAATACCTGGGAGAACAGCTTTCCAAATATGGAATTTCAGTACAAAAACCATATGGAGGCCATGCCATATTTGTTGATGCCAAAGCTTTCCTGCCCAATGTTTGCCAGGAGGAGTTTATTGCCCAGACCCTATGCGTTGAATTATACCTTGAATCAGGCGTACGTGCAGTTGAAGTTGGTACCCTAATGGCCGACCGTGACCCTATAACCCGCGAAAACCGCTATCCACAACTTGAATTTATGAGGCTGGCCATCCCCCGAAGGGTTTATACAAATTTACATCTTGATGTGGTGGCTACTGCTCTGAAAAATGTTTACGACCGACGCCTGGCCGTAACTTCCGGATATAAAATTGTAATGGAAGCCCCTATTCTCAGACACTTCACCATCGAATTGGAACGGGTAGTAATGTGAAAATTGGAAAATATGAAAATTGGGAAATGATCGCCACGTACAAATGCTCTTTTAATTTCCAGATTTTCACATTACCGCATTTCCACATTTACACATTTACACATTAGCACATTTTTTTTGTTATATTTGTAAATAAATACTAATATTTGTTAATTATTATTCTGTTTTATGAGCAGAATTTTTTATTTTTCAGCACTTCTTATACTGAGCTCCGTCCCTATACCTGGCTTCAATTTTCTATTTAATACATCCTTTGCTATTGATAAAATTCCACTTATCAAAGGGAAGGTAATTGATGCTGAAACTAAGTCCACCATCGAATTTGCCACCATTTCACTTTTTCAGATTCCGGATACTTTACCTATCCAAATGACCGCATCCAACGCAAAAGGAGAATTCAATTTTGCGAACCTTAAGGCTGGAACTTATACGGTCACAGTACAATTTATGGGATTCAAAAAATTCAATTCAAAGCCTATTAGCCTGATAGGAAAGGTCAATGAACTGCAACTCGGAAATATCCCACTTGAAATTGAATCACAGGCAATAAAAGAAATCTCGATAGTTTCAAAAACAGGAAATCCCAGCTATCAACTCGATAAGAAAACCATTTATGTCGAGAATCAATTATCTGGTGCAGGAGGATCGGCATCTGATCTATTGTACAAACTACCATCAGTCACTCAAAGTCCGGATGGAAATATTGCCATTCACGGCAACACCAATCTTTTGGTCTACATCAATGGGAAACCAACATCCATAAAGGGATCCCAGTTGCTTGAAACCACATCTGCTGCAGAAGTAAAAAAGATTGAGCTGATCACGAGTCCGTCAGCTAAATACGATGCCTCAGGCTCTGGAGGTATCATCAACCTGATCACAAAAAAAAGTACCCTGGACGGATTTAATGGAAATATTCAGGCAGCAACTGATCATTTGGGAGGATATACGTCTGATCTTTTGCTGAATTACAAATACAGCAAATTCAGTTTTTTTTCAGGCATTGACCACAATCGCAGAAGAAATGAAGGGGATTTGGACTATGTGACCAATTACCTCAAAGAAAATATTCGTTTTACACAATCGGGCATTCAAAAATCTCAACGTACCAACACCGGATTCCGGGGTGGAGTAGATTATCAGCCAACGATTAAAGATAAAATCTCTGTGAGTGGGAATGCCGGAATTTTTGAAACAACAAACAATGGCGATTGGCAAACAGAGAAGTGGTTGCTTCTAAATAGTATAAGTATTATTAGCAGAAATAGCTTGACAAATGAAAATATTCGTCAAGGTCACTATGGCGGAGCAGATGTCACCTTCGAACACAAATTCGAGTCACCCAACAAATCACTCACTGTTTCTGCGCTTTGGAATACACTCAACTACAATGACCATTACCTCAACCTGATCAGTGAGTTAACTGGAGAAGAACTGATGCAACAGTCTACTTTATTGAATAAGAAATTCGACAATTGCCAGATCAATGCAGACTTTATCACTCCATCAGGAAAAGCGAGTAGCCTTGAATTTGGCTTTCAGGTTTCTACCAACGAGGAGAACGAAACTTATGAATCCAGTCTAAGTAGCCCACCTCCTCCCACTATCACGAAGCAGTCCAATCATTTTAAAGAAGTAATTGGCGCAGTGTATGGAACCTGGCAGTACAAGATCAAAAAACTGGAATTTAAAGCCGGCCTGCGGGCAGAATATCAGGACCGACAACTAAAAACATTCGACGACTATTATCCACTAAATCGTTTTGATCTTTATCCTTCGTTGAATAGCTCCTTCAAAATAAATTCTAGTCAAGAGTTAATGGTCAATTTCTCCAGACGCACCGATCACCTGAAAACGATACAGCTTGATCCTCTCCCACGCTGGTACGATTTCTACAATGTGACGATGGGAAATCCGGACCTAACAAATGAAATAACAGACAAATTATCAATAGATTACCTTGCAAATCTCCCTAACCTTTCGCTCCTTGGCCAAATCTATTACTACAGTACTGCAGACAAGATAGAAATTATCCGTTCTACTTACCAGGATGATATTGTTCTCAACCGGTTTGAGAATACCGGAAGTGAGAAAACTTTAGGACTGGAAATCAATGCCAATTGGAGAGTTTGCAATTGGCTGAGATTAAATACAAAACTTGATTTTATTGACTCAAGGCTGGATGTCCGGCTCAAACCAATATCCGGAGTAAAAAGCTATCAGCAGTTTTATTCAGTGACAAGTGCCAGCCTAACCATTTTTCCTACCTTATTGCTGGATCTGGATTTCTCCTACTTTGGTCCGGCTATGACAGCCCAGAGTACTGTTGACAGATGCTACCTGGCAGGCATTGGACTGAGAAAGACCTTTTTGAACAACAGACTCACCGCGACCATTACAGGAAGGGATTTTCTAAGACTTTACACAAAAGTTGACCATATTATTGGAGCAGACTTTTACCAGGAATTGTCGGTTAAAAACAATTTTCCTATCCGCTTCTCACTCAGCTATAAATTTAACCACTACAACCGGGACGAGCGAAAAGTTGCGAAAACCCCGGTCATTGAATAAACTGAAATATAAATGACAATATTATTCCAGTTTATAATTTTTTTACGGCTATTACTATTAAATTAAAATTTATTTACGACTTTTGATGCCAAAATATACATAGAATTGAATAATGCTTGAGAATTTAAAACATCAGGTTTACAAGGCAAGTTTGAAACTTTTGGAACAAGGACTTGTCATCTATACCTGGGGAAATGTCAG
>CAIRSO010000054.1 GCA_903881215.1 uncultured Bacteroidia bacterium | reverse complement strand
AATAACCTCCCCTGTCTTGTAATGTTTAGCGTACATCTTAAGCACTTCGGGCTCGACAGCCCAGTGCTCCATGACCTGAGATGGCAATTCGACAAAATCACGGGAGACTGAAGTCCCAGACAATGTTTTGTAGTGACACTGAGAAAGTAAACCATGCAAACCGTGACCAAATTCATGGAACAAGGTTTCTACTTCATCAAAACTCAGCAAGGCAGGCTTATCTCCAACCGGTTTCGAAAAATTGCAAGTAATAGAAACAACAGGCCGAACATCTTCATCCCCATCATAATGAAACTGATCCCTGTAATTATTCATCCAGGCACCACCTTTTTTAGATGCGCGCGGAAAAAAATCCATGTATAAGATACCTATAGGCGATCCATCCTTGTCATTCACCTCAAATACCTGACATTCGGCATGATACAAAGGCATATTCTGTATTTGCTTGAATGTCAAACCGTAAAGTTTGTTTGCTACCGCGAAGGCACCCTCTCTTACATTTGTTAATTCGAAATAAGGTCTCACTTGCTCTTCATCGAGGTCATATTTCTCTTTTCTTACTTTTTCCGAAAAATACCACCAGTCCCAGCTTGCCAATTTAAATTTGCCACCTTCACGATCGATCATCGATTGCATATCTTTTGCTTCCTCTTTTGCACGTTGTAGTCCGGGTGTCCATACTTTCTCTATCAAATCATAGACATTTTTCGGATTCTTAGCCATACAATCATCCAGCACATAGGCCGCCCAACTTTCAAAACCCAACATATTCGCCTTTTGCAGGCGTAAGTTGACAATTTTGTTGATCACACTTTTGTTATCGAACTCATTGTTATTGTTGCTTCTGTTGTACATGGCCTTATACAATTTTTCTCTCAGATCCCTTTTTTCAGAATAGGTTAAAAAAGGTATCCAACTGGGCTTTTGAAGTGTAAAGACCCATTTGCCATCCAGTTTGTTTGCTTTGGCTTCATCGGCAGCTCCTGCAACCACAGATTCCGGAAGTCCTGAAAGGTCCTCCTTCTTATCCACAACCAATTGATAACTATTTGTTTCTGCGAGCATGTTGTTACCAAACTTCAATTCTAAGAGTGAAAGTTCGCTATTGATTTTTTTGAATTCATCCTTTTTCTCCAAAGGCAGATTAGCACCTCCTCGAACAAATCGTTTGTATATTTCTTGCAGAAGTCTGCCCTGCTCCCTGTTCAAATTCAATTTTTCAGACAGTTCTTTGACCGTTTTTACCTTTGCAAAGAGCTTTTCGTTGAGATAGATCTCATCAGTGTGCTGGGAAAGCAACGGTGCTACTATTTCAGCCACCTTATCAATAGAATCGTTTGTATTGGCCTCTTTCACATTGAAAAAAACATACGAAACCCGTCCAAGCAGATCACCGCTTTTATCTAGTGCCACAATGGTATTTGCAAAATCAGGAGTTGCAGCGTTGGTAACAATTTGATCTATATCCTTATTGTGCTGAGCAATTCCTTCCTTAAAGGCAGGTAAAAAATGTTGATTTTCAATTTTATCAAATGGAGGTACTCCAAATTGGGTGTTGTACTTTTCGTAAAATGGGTTCATCACTTTTACAGTTTTTTTATCGTTAACACAAGAGGCCATCACTACCGTGAAAGCCATGAATAACATCCACTTTCTCATGACAAAAATATTAGTTTAGATATTGATATTGAGTAATTTGAATCGATTTTAAATCAACCTTTTACCATTCATTTTTTTTCCACCAGCAAACTTACAAAATTTGCCATGAATACGAACTGATAATTATCCTGTTTAAAAAATTGAGGAATCCAAAATATTTGATTGATTAATTTATATTTTTGGTCAATCAGAGCCTCTTTTCAGTTCAATAATTCACTTCTTCTTATGAAACCAACTTTTTTCTTGTTAGCAATCTCATTTTTGCTCTTCTCGTGCACTACTAAAACAGTTCCCCCAACTATTAATCCGAAGAATTTTCAAAAGATGATCGACGGAAAGCAAGTAGAATTGTATATGATCAAAAACCTAAAAGGGATGGAAATAACTGTTACCAATTATGGAGGTAGAATCGTTTCCTGGCTTGCGCCTGACAAAAATGGAATCATGGAGGATGTTGTTTTCGGTCATGACAGCATAGATGGATATTTGAACGCGAAAGAAAATTATTTT
>CAIRSO010000053.1 GCA_903881215.1 uncultured Bacteroidia bacterium | reverse complement strand
TGCAGTGTCTCTACTGTTCGTTATTCATCATTTTCTCAATAATATGCTTCTTCTGAAGATTCCCGGTATAACATTTAAAACCTCAAAATCTTTCCTGTTATACGAGTTCAATAAGGAAGTGTTGAAGATAATTGAAAAAATAATCTGATATTCGTGTTGTATTAATGTTAAAACCAAACAGACTATGCAACTTAACAGACTTTTACTAATTGCTACCGTCATTTCAATCTGCACCATCCAATCTAATGCAGCAGACAAAGGTTCAAAAGAAAAAGCGGATTCCATTAAAAGCGGTTGGAATTTCGGTGCACTTCCTGCTGTCTCGTTTGATACCGATCTAGGTTTTCAATACGGTGCCCTGGTAAATTTCTTCGATTATGGAAATGGAAAACGGTTCCCTGCTTACAACCAATCTCTGTATTTTGAAGTGTCCCGATTTACCAAAGGCAGTGGTGTTTACAGGTTTTATTACAATTCGGATCAATTGCTTAAGAACTACGATTTATCTGTTGACCTCACATACCTGCCTGATCAGGCAAACGACTTCTATGGATTCAATGGATTTGAATCGGTCATGAACAAAAACTGGGTTGATGATAAAACAGCCGCCTACAAGACCCGAATGTTCTACAAATTTCAACAAAATCTTTTCCGCTTCAAAGTGGATTTGCAACGAAAAATTGGCGATTCTCCTTTTAAATGGGTTGTTGGTTTTAATCTACTCAACTTTGATATATCGTCGGTTGACATAGATAAATTGAACAAGAATAAATCTGATGCGGACAAGCTTCCAACTGTGCAGTCCCAACCTGGGCTTTATGAAAAATACATTCAATGGGGAATTATTAAACCAGGTGAGGCAAATGGAGGCTTTATTCCTGAGCTTAAGGCCGGTATTGTTTATGACACTCGTAAAGTAAAGGTTAATCCGATGAGCGGGATTTGGACAGAAGCCGTAATTACAGCCGTTCCCAAATTTTTGGGCGCAGAATCCGGCTTTACCAGATTCTCCATAACCCACCGTCAATATTTTACCCTGATAAAAAATGACCTTTCCTTTGCCTATCGAATCGGATGGCAACAGACCCTTGGTGGCCAGGTGCCATTTTATATGCAACCTCAAATCATTACCACTGCAATGACCGGCTATGCAACCTATGGATTAGGCGGATCCAAATATCTGCGTGGAGCCAAAAGAGACAGGGTTGTTGGAGATGGTGTCTTCTATGGAAATTTTGAGCTCAGATGGAAATTTGCCCGAATGAATTTTATCAACCAAAAATTCATTTGGGGATTGAATACTTTCGTCGACCTGGGTAGGGTTACAAAAAAAGTAGCCATTCCAAGCCTCACAGCAATGCATGACATTTCATCAGACTATTTCAATCCGCCCGGTGCAGAAAAAATGCATGCAACATACGGTGCAGGAATCCGGCTAGCCATGAACCAGAACTTTGTTATTGCATTCGATTATGGAATAGCTGCAGACGATCAGGATGGAGATAAGGGTGTTTATATCGGACTGCATTATTTGTTTTAGTAGTCAATTTACATACTTTAAAAGGGCTATTACGATATGAAAAATTTTATGTTTTTTTAATTCGTGTAATTTGTGTAATCTGTGGTAGAGATAGGGGTTAATTTGTGTCATCGGTTTTAAACCGTGCAAGCCGCAGTATAATAAATTTTTCAAACAATGAAAACCTGTATAGTCGCCGGTGCTTCCGGTCTTGTTGGATCATCCTTGGTCAGAATGCTTCTGGAATCACCCGGGTATGAAAAGGTGCATATCCTGGTAAGAAAAAAGATAGATCTTAATCATCCGAAACTTGCGCAGCACATAGTTGATTTTGATAAACTTGCCGATTATCAAGCAGATTTCAAAGCCGATGATGCCTTTGTAACACTGGGGTCGACCATCGCGAAAGCAGGCAGCAAAAGTGCATTCTACAAAGTTGATCATGATTTCGTGGTCTCCTTTGCCAAAAAGGCCCGTTCACTTGGGGCCAGCGGACTATTCGTGGTTAGTTCGATGGGTGCAAACGCATCCTCTTCAATTTTCTACAACAAGGTAAAGGGAGAAATGGAGGAAAATATAAAAGCTATCGGATTCCCCAGTCTGGGAATCTTCAGGCCATCCCTGCTTTTAGGACCCCGACAGGAAAAAAGAGCAGGCGAAAAATTTGCCGGGTGGATGATGCAAATTTTTGACTTTATGATTCCTGCAAAGTACAAATCAATTCATGTCGATAAAGTCGCAAACAAGATGATCGAATTGGCATTAAGTGATAAAAATAGCCTGTTCATTTTAGAATCAGACAAATTGCAGTAAATCACCCTGCCTTTGTTTCTGATCTTTCTGGTTTGTATCTTTGTATTTCAGCAATATGCTAATTTTCGACAATTTTTAAAACTACCATATAGAAATTCCGCGTAGCGGATAAAATATTGTAGAAAATCAACCAATTAGAGTTTTTTACCTCGTAGAGGTTAAAGAAATTAAGCCTTATCAGAGATTTTCAAATATTTTACCGGACACTATTGTTAAAAAATATAAAACTATGTCAGAATTCATATACCAAAAGCCCTTTCCTGTTAAAAAGGATCCCACACAATACCGATTGCTCACCAGTGATTTCGTTCAAACCATTGATGCAGATGGGAGAAAAATCTTAAAGATCGCACCCGAAGGACTGGAACTTCTTGCCAGAGAGGCATTTGCCGATGTATCTTTTTTCCTTAGGGCATCGCACCTCGAAAAACTTTTACACATTCTTCAGGATTCTGAATCCAGTGACAACGATATCTTTGTAGCTCATACTATGCTCCTTAACCAGGTAGTAGCCGCCGAGGGAGAACTGCCTACATGTCAGGATACAGGAACTGCTATTGTGATCGGAAAAAAGGGAGAAAATGTGTGGACAGGCAGCGATGATGCCAAATCACTTTCCAAAGGGATCTTTGAGACTTACCGGGATCGCAACCTGCGCTATTCTCAGGTAGTTCCGCTGACCATGTTTGATGAGAGAAATACGGGGAATAATCTACCTGCCCAGATTGATTTATACACTACAGAAGGCAATTCTTACGAATTTCTTTTCATTACGAAAGGTGGAGGTTCAGCCAACAAGACTTATCTCTATCAGATGACCAAGTCTCTTCTGAACGAAGCAACCCTTACTAATTTTATCAAGGAAAAGATCAAGGATTTGGGTACTTCAGCATGTCCTCCATACCATTTGGCAGTTGTCATAGGAGGCACTTCGGCCGAAGCGACACTGGCCACAGTCAAGAAGGCCTCTGCAGGCTATTTTGATTATCTGCCCACCGAGGGTAATGATGGCGGTCAGGCTTTCAGGGATCTTGAATGGGAAGAAAAAATAACGGATATCTGCCAAAAGAGTGAGATTGGCGCGCAGTTTGGCGGAAAATATTTCGTCCACGATGTTCGTGTGATCCGCTTGCCACGTCATGCAGCATCCTGTCCAGTTGGAATTGGAGTAAGTTGCAGTGCTGACAGGAACATCAAAGCGAAAATTACAGAGGATGGCATTTTTCTGGAGCAACTTGAAATGCATCCTGAACGGTTTCTGCCAAAAACGGCTCCCTACCTATCCCCTTCTGTCGACATAGATTTAGACCGCCCCATGGAGGAAGTTCGTATTGAGCTCTCCAAATATCCGGTCAAAACCAGATTGAACCTCAAAGGTACCTTGATCGTGGCACGCGATATCGCCCACGCCCGTATCAAGGAGATGATCGACAGTGGTCAGGAGATGCCCGAATACTTTAAAAAATATCCGGTTTATTATGCCGGTCCAGCGAAAACTCCCAAAGGAATGGCCTCAGGCAGCTTCGGTCCGACGACAGCCGGTAGGATGGACAGTTATGTCGATCAATTCCAGTCGCTCGGAGGATCTCTGATTATGCTGGCAAAAGGGAATCGTTCCAATCAGGTAACAGCTGCCTGCAAGAAGTTTGGTGGTTTTTATCTGGGCTCAATCGGCGGACCGGCAGCTATTCTTGCTAAGAACAGCATCAAATCAGTCGAGGTGATTGACTTTCCCGAACTGGGCATGGAAGCTGTCCGCAAAATCACGGTAGTGGATTTCCCTGCTTTCATTATTGTTGATGACAAGGGAAATGATTTTTTTGCCGGTTTGAAATAGAAATTTGTCGAACGTTTCAAAGCCTAAGAATTGCAATGAATCTTACTGAACAACAAATAATTGAGATAGCAGATAATCTTGAAGCAGGATTGAATTGCTACTTTAACCTTAAGACAGGTGAGATAAAAACCATCCTAAATTTTGATAGTTGGCAAGGGGCCGATGAAGAGCCCTGGGAAGAAGATATCAACGAAATTGAAGAGAACGGGTCCGATTACTCCCAATTTGAAGGGATGGAATCTCGTGATTCATTTCGTCTGATGGCTGATTTTATCGACACCATCGATGACCAAAAACTAGCAAACAGGTTAATCAATGCCTTAAATCGGCGGAAACCATTTCAAAATTTCAAATGGGAAATTGATAACTCTGGTGAATACAGGCAGCAATGGTTTGATTTTAAAAAATCACGCTACATTGAATGGGTTAAAATTCAGATAGATGCCCACAACAATTATGAAGAGTGTTTTTAAGAAACAAAATCCC
>CAIRSO010000052.1 GCA_903881215.1 uncultured Bacteroidia bacterium | reverse complement strand
TTTCCGGTAAACATGCTGTTCGCAATTTGTGGATACAGAAAAATATGGGTGTTTACAAACAGAAATATAGTGCAAAAGTACCAGCTCAGGGAGTTGTGATGGTAAAAATAAGTAAGAAGTAAAATTAGAAACATTTATCCTGAACGAATAATCCTTAAGCGAGCTAATTGCGATTGAATCCAATAGAAGCTTGGTTGTTAATGGTAAGTTCCCTTTTAGCAACATAAGTTGACCAGCGACAAAAGATGTGTCTGCAACGAAAGATGAACTCTACTGTTTGTAAACACCAAGCCATTAAAGGGAAAGGAGTGGGCAGACTTGTAGTTTTGGTCAGGTATCGATGTCTTTTTTTTTGCCTGATGGAACAGTATTGGGATATAATTCATGGGGATCTATTGATGGATAAGGAAGGACTAATCTTAATTTGTGGTGAAATATACAAGGCCGGCAAGTCGAATCAACTCAGAAAATATCTTCCCTCATTGGCTAGTTCGCTGGGAAGTGTCTTTGGATGATCTTATGTCCTGCAACCCCTTTTCTCCAAGGTCAATTAAGTGCTGACAATTCTGTCTGTTTCGTTTGGTCAGATCGTCTTCCCATATTTGCAGATCAGGAAGGGAAACCGCAAAGTAGTCCAGTTTGAAATCATCGTAGAGATGTTCCAGGCCAAAATTGACAAGTGTCTCAAATCGTTCTTTCGCTTCTGTTATTCTTTCTAACTTTTTGAGGGACAATCCCTGGAAATAGATGGTTTCCGGTTGCTGATCGTTGTAAAAAATAGCAGAAACAGGTTCCTTTATGCCTTTGGAAGCCTTTTCCCAGGATTCGTAAGCCTTTTCGGACATTTTTAATCCGTCAAAAGCACAGCCCAGCCAGTAAAAAATGGCATTCTCCTGTGCCCCGTACAATTTACCTTCGCCTAAATTTTTAGGATAGGTTTTGGCCTTTGTAAGCAAATCAACGGCGTTTTCAAATTTTTCTTCCTGGATTGCCATTTTCGCCATTTCCGTTAGGCTGAGCACATATTGCCCGGTCACTTTACCTTCGCCTCCTTCCCAGGGATGAAATGTACGCGAAATAACCTGGTCGTAAGCCTTTTGGTATTGTCCAAGTTGATTCCACAAGGAGACTTGTTCGAGGTACAAATCATCCCTGCATGCAACCAGTTTCGGATATTTTTCCAATTTATTCATGCGAATTTCAGGCGTTACATTCAGCCGTTTGTACAATTGATCCAATTCCATCAAAATACGCGAGTCGGTTTGGTCGTACGCAAATGCTTTTTCGAGTTCGGCCAGGGCTTTCTTCGGCTCTTTTCGTTTGTTAAAATAGGCCAGGGCGAGGTTTCGATGAACAGTAGGAAATTGATCATCCAGGCGAACCGATTCTTCCCAGTTGAAAATTGCTTCGTCGTACTGACGGGCATTGTACCAGAAATTTCCCAAATAGTAGGGAGCCTTGGGATCTACAGGGTTTTCTGTTTTGGCCCATTCCAACACCACTATAGCCTCTGTTTGATTGGGAAAGCAATAGTCCGGAGAGGCTTCCATTGCCATGCGAAGAGTATCCTTTGAGGCAGGATTATCTCCCCTTAGCATTTCGAACCAGGCTTTGTAATAGAAGGCCATCGGTAAGACCGGACCATCTTTCTGCTCTTCGATTCCAAGACTTATCAATTGGATGGCTTCCTCCCACAATCCGGCCCAGGCAAAATCAAGTGCAAATTCAAGGTAAGTATGGATATTGGAGCGCATCAATTCTTTTAACTCTCCGAAAAGGTGGGCGGATAATTTTGAATTTCCTTCTCTGCGACATTTCTCGTACAATACCCCAAAATTGAATTTGTCCAGACTTAGGGATTCTTCTATCAGCAAGTCAGCCTCAGATGTTTTACCTGACTTCCGGAGAATGGACACCTTTAATTGGCGGGCTTTGTGGTGTTGCCAGTTTCGGATCAGCGAACGGTCAACAAGCTCTAACGCCTCCCCCCAGGCTTCTCTTTTTGCGGCAAGACAAGCCAATTGATAATAGCCGTTGTCCATCCAGGCAGAATTCCATACCGATTTATAGAAGGCATCAAAGGCCTCCTCGTCTCTCCCCAGATAACGCAAGACAAGCCCTAAGTTGAAAAGGGGTTCCCCGTCCATCGGGTTTGGGTTGTATCGGGTAAGGGTTTCAATGGCTGTGTTAAAAAGGATTTCAGCTTTTGAAAACTGGCCACGACGCAAGTACCATAAGCCCAAAGCATTGTTGCACCGATAATCTTTCGGCTCGCGACGCAATGCCTCCCGGTAGTAATCGCATGGTTCATATGTGGCATGGCGATATTGCTCAAGGTGCAAGCCCGTGAGGTACAACTCTTCGTTGCTTTCAAGTTCCCGGGGAAGTTTGGCCGCTTTGGCTGCCTGCGGTATTTCTTTCTTCTTATCCGGTTCGGGCTGCCATTCAACCAGCGTATTCCTGTCGGAAGATTGAATGATGATTTTTAGTTTTTCAGGATCAAACCCTTGAATCGGTATTTCTTTTTCATACGAAGTTGACGGATGAAAATCAAAAGTATCCTCAAAAAGTATGGTGTCATCCGATGTCAATAATATCTTCCCGGCAGGATAGGCAGCTAACGTATACGCCTTTATATAAACTCTTCCATTCTCAATTTCCAGATTGACCATGGCATCTTTGGTGGCATTTTTTACCAAGCCCAAATCCCGGTAGGGCATAAAATACTGACTGAATGTCTTTTCTTCGTTGGGCATGATCCAGGAGAAGTCGGGCTGATTGTCAGTATAAACCCCGCACATCAGCTCGATGTAGGGGCCGTCTTCATCTGTGAGGTTGCGGTCCCAGGCCTGTCCAAAATCGCTGTGCCCCCAGGTCCACTGTTTTTTTCCCGGCGAAACATGATGATTGGCTACATGGAGCAGCCCACCTCTGGAATCGTTTTCGTACCCGCCAACAAAATTGTATCTTGAACCAACCGCCATGTAGGAAGTAGGCACCGCAATATTTTTATACCTTGAAATATCTGTTCCAGGTGAATAATCCACCTTGTAATAGGTGCCTTTCGCGATCGGAAATTCAGACACATCGCGTTTGCCGTGATCGAAAACGGCGTGCACATCCGGTGGAAATACGGATTGGTAGTCATCGTTTACTTTTACGGCCGGATTGGCCCACCACAAAAAAGATTGCGGATGAGGAGTCCGGTTGTACAATTTGACCTTAATTTCGAGGTAGGCTTTATCGGGGTAAAGGGTGAATCCCGCCATCCCACGGGTGCGGAACATCCGTTCTACCTCACTGCACCAGACAGTGACACTCCCATCAGTATTTTCTTCGATACAATGATCGACAGGATCAAATGTTGAAGGACGGTGATGCTGTGGCCAGTTGAACTCAATTCCTCCCGAAATCCAAGGACCGGTCAGTCCAACCAAAGCTGGTTTGATGACTTGGTTGTAATAGACAAAATGCCGCTGTTTGGTCTTGTCGAAAGCCATTTGAATTCGACCCCCCAATTCCGGAAGCAGCATAATTTTGAGGAATTGATTTTCCAAAAAAATGGCATTCCATTCTTTGTCACTTTTTTCGTCCTGGATTTTTTCGATCACCGGATGTGGATAGACCACCCCACTGCTTCCCTGATAGACACGATTTTCCAAAAACATCGGATTTTTCTCCGGCTTGCCAATTTCATAGGTAGGGATAAGTACCTTTTCATACCAGGTTTTGACCTTCATGATTCATTTTTCAAAGAATTAACACGGCTAAGTTGTTTTTCAATCTCTTCGAGTGTTTTCCCTTTGGTTTCCGGTAAATTATTCAAGATGAACAAGAAACCAAAAAAGCATATGAAACCATATAACCAGAAAGTTCCACTTGCATTCAGAAATTTATTGAGGAACGGGAAAGAGTAGGTGAGGATAAAACAAGCTATCCACAAGGCAGTTGTAGAAATTGCCATGGCTGTTCCACGGATGCTGTTTGGGAAGATTTCGGACAAGACAACCCAGGTAATAGGGGCAAGGGTCATTGCATAGGTGGCAATGGCAATCATCACCAAAAGAAGGATTGCCATGCCTTTCAATTCAAAATAGTAGCTTGAACCAAGTATAAAATAAATTAGTGCCAGCCCTATTGAACCTAGCAGCATGAGTTTCCTGCGTCCCCAACTATCCACCATACGCATGGCCAATAGTGTAAATACAAGATTGACAGTGCCGGTGATGACAATATTGAAGAGCATCTCACCCACTGAATATCCAGCTGAAGTGAAAATTTCTTCCGCATAGTTAAATATCACATTGATACCGCACCATTGCTGAAAGACAGCCAGGACCACTCCCAGAATGAGAATTGGTTTTACTTTCACCGAGGATAGGGCTTTCCAATCAATCTTTGAACTGCTTCCCTGCAAAGTCTCCGAGATTTCTTTTTGCTCCTGTGCAGCATATTGGACACCGCCAATCCTTTCCAGAACGGCTGAGGCCGACTTCCATCTTCCTGTTTTTGCAAGGAAGCGCGGACTTTCCGGAATAAAAAAGGAGAAAACAAAAAACAGAAGTGCAGGGGCAGTTCCGGTCCAAAACATCCAGCGCCAGCCTGTTTGGCCATTCCACGATTGAACGATATTTTCGTTCGTGAAGCCTTCAGGAATTTTTTCGGCAATCAGGTAATTAATGATTTGTGCCATCAAAATGCCAATCACTATAGTTAGCTGATTGATTGAAACCAATCTTCCCCGCATGGGTGCCGGTGAAATTTCAGCGATGTACATGGGGGAAATAGCCGATGCCAGTCCGATACCCAAGCCTCCAAGAAGCCTGTAAGCGACAAAGGTTGAAAAATGATTTGCTGCTCCCGTTCCCAAAGCTGCAACTGTGAACAAGGCTGCTGCCAGGATCAGTGGACGTTTGCGGCCAAAACGGTCAGCCAGAAAACCCGAGGCCATCGCCCCGAACAGGCATCCGATCAACGCACTGCTCATGGCCCAACCTTGCAGAGCGGGCGATTGGGTGATATCGAAAAAGCGCTCGTAAAATGGTTTCGCACCTCCGATAACAACCCAGTCGTACCCGAACAGGAGTCCACCCATGGCCGAAACGAGCGTGATGCCCAGAATAAATTGCTTGTTGAAATTAATTTTTTCCACGATAATTTTTTTATCTGGTTCAAAAATACTAAGCTAAGATAAATCGCAGAATGAACAATGTTATTACTTTATGGATTATCTGATCATTTTGCTACTTTTGGAGTTTACAGGTTAAGACTTATAAGTTATTCAGATACAAGTGGAAAATACTCTCATTTTATGTTTTTTATTCAAAGATGAAGAAAGAAGATGGATTTCCAGGGCAGATCAGCTATGTGCTACCGGAGAAAATTATCGGACTGGTAAGACGAAATCCCTTGATTTCAGATTTGTATCTGACAGATGTGGGATATTACCCAAGTGCCCGGAATCACTACAGGGAGCGCCCCTTCGGGAGTAAACAACTCATTTTAATCTATTGTGTTTCAGGAGAGGGCGAAATTTGCATACGAGACAAATCGTATCCGGTTTTGGCCGATCATTTTTTCCTGATTCCGGCAGGAATGCCTCATTCCTACCACTCCAATGAACAGAATCCCTGGTCGATTTACTGGATTCATTTCGAGGGAGCCAAGTCAGGATTGTTGGGCAGATTAGCCTGTCAGAGCTGGCCTATTGAACGAAACAAAACATCAAGGATCACCGACAGGATTGATTTATTTCAGGAAATTTTTCGTAGCCTTGAGCGAGGTTTCAGCCTGGAGACGCTTGAATATTCCAACCATTGTCTTGTTTATTTGCTGGCATCCTTTACACACCTGAATCAATTCCAATGGGTTAAACAAGCAGTTGAGAACGATCCCGTCACTAAGAGCATAAACTATATGCTTGAGAATCTGGGCAAAAAACTTAGACTGGGTGATATTGCCAAAGAGACAGGTTTGTCTACCTCACACTTTTCGCGTCTTTTCATGAACAGGACTGGCCATCCTCCCATTGACTATTTTATTCAATTAAAAATTCAACGGGCATGCCGAATGTTGGATAGCTATAACTGGACGGTTTTTGTAGTATCCAGGGAAGCCGGCTTTGAGGATCAGTTTTATTTTTCGAGGGTATTCAGGAAGGTAATGGGAATGTCGCCGGCAGAATACAGGAAAAGATGAACTAATACGATCGACACAAAAATTTAAGGCCGGCAGCTCGAATCATCTCAGAAAATATCTTCCCTCCCTTACTGAAAAGATACTCATCCGATCATCTCACTACCAGCCTCAACACAAAACCCACCAGGAGTTTTTAAATTACTGCTTGATACCTGTAACAAATGTAAATCACTTGCCTGATTTTGAGTAATACGGTTTTTTAACGTAGCTTATTTAGGATTAATCGTTTTGTTATCTATTCTTAACAGACATGGTCATACCCTTTATTCTCCCAATAACTATTCACCAGCCAGCTGGAAAACAATTGTTCCAAATATGGCATCAAGGACAGGACTTTCAGCTACTGAATCATCGCAGGTTTTGTAGTATGTGACGAGGGGGAAATAATTGAGGTTGAAAATCAATTCTTCATCCTAAAACAATGACTATTTTAGCAATTAAAATAGTCATTGTTTTTTATCAGTTAGAATCTAAGTTATGTCACAATTGTTTTCATCAATCTCAATAAAAGATGTGGTATTCAGGAATAGGATTGCCATATCTCCCATGTGCCAATACAGTGCTGTA
Organism: uncultured Bacteroidia bacterium; assembly: GCA_903881215.1. Classification (GTDB taxonomy): domain Bacteria; phylum Bacteroidota; class Bacteroidia; order Bacteroidales; family Prolixibacteraceae; genus CAINVV01. The sequence goes on along the minus strand of CAIRSO010000052.1, from coordinate 4,969 downwards.
GACGGTTTCGCCAGCGACTGGCATTTGGTTCATCTTGGGAGCAGAGCCGTTGGCGGAGCGGCATTAATCATTCAGGAGGCAACAGCTGTTTCTCCTGAAGGTAGAATTTCGCCCGGTGATCTGGGTTTGTACCATGCAAAGCATGTTGAAAAATTGCAGCAGATCACCTCTTTTATTGAGCGACAGGGAGCTGTGCCGGGTATTCAATTGGCGCATGCCGGACGAAAGGCAGGTTGTGCAATGCCATGGGAAGGTGGGAGACAGCTAAAGGAAAAGGATGGTGGCTGGAAAACAGTTGCACCATTTGCCATCCCCTTTTATCCTGAAGATGCTGCTCCTGTTGAGTTGGATCTTACCGGGATTGAGAAGGTAATTTCAGATTTTGGCGTTGCAGCTGAGCGATCGCTTCAGGCCGGTTACCGGGTCGTTGAAATTCATGCGGCACATGGCTACCTGATCCATCAGTTTCTTTCGCCACTTTCAAACAAGCGGACAGATCAGTATGGTGGATCTTTTGAAAACAGAATTCGTCTTTTGCTGGAGGTTGTGGCATCTGTTCAAAGAGTCTGGCCAAAGAATCTTCCTCTTTTCGTTCGATTATCTGCTACCGACTGGGTCGATGGCGGGTGGAATCCCGATGAGGCAGTTCTACTTGCCATTCTGTTAAAGGAGGAGGGTGTAGACCTGATTGATTGTTCGTCCGGCGGCATGGTTCCTGATGCAAGAATCCCGGTAGGGCCCGGTTTTCAGGTGGCATTTGCAGAGAAAATCAAAAAGGAGGCTGGTATCCTTACCAGTGCTGTCGGTTTAATTACAGAGGCAAAACAGGCGGAAGATATTTTAAGATCTGGTTCTGCCGATCTGATCCTTTTCGGAAGGGAATCGCTGAGAGAGCCATATTTTCCACTCAAAGCTGCCGCTGAATTGAACGATGATATTATATGGCCGCTACAATATGTGAGAGCAAAATTGTGAGTATTCAAAACTTCTAATTAACCAAATACATTCATGATTGTTATTTTAAATCCATCCATAGTATGAAAAAAATTTGCTTACTGTTTATCCTGATTATTGTTCTGAAAAGCTCATTTGGCCAGCCTTTTGGTATGGGTGGCGTAACCTGGATGCCGGACGGAAACAGTTACACTTCGGTGGAAAAATTCTCGATTGTTAAAACTGAATTACCTTCTATGGCCAAATCCACGTTGTTCGACATGGATAAACTTATTCCAAGAGATGAGACCCATCAGCGATCAATCTCCTCCTATGCGTTATCAAAAGATGGTAAACAAGTATTGTTAAAAATCAATACTAAAACACAATACCATAAGACCACCGGAGAGGTTTGGGTATATGATTCAGCCAAAGGAACTATGGTACAATTGGGTAAAAGCTTAAAACCAGATGCATTAATGTATCCGAAGTTTTCGCCGGATGGATCAAAAGTTGCCTATGCTTATCAGGATAAGTCCAATTTGAAGGTCGTTTATAATCTCTATGTTGAGGATATCAAGACCGCGAAAGTCAGCCAGCTTACTTTCGACACCAAGGATCGCAGCATCAATGGAACCTTCGATTGGGTTTATGCTGAAGAGCTGTTTTGTACCGATGGGTTCAGATGGAGTGAGGATGGAACCAGGATTGCTTTCTGGAATATTGATGCTTCCAAGGTGCGCAATTACCTGATGCTTAATACCACAGACTCTATCTATCCATATACTGTCCCGGTTGAATATCCCAAGGCTGGAGAGGATCCTTCTCCAGCAAAAATAGGCGTTGTCGACGTGGCCACTGCCAAAACTAAATGGATGAATATTGAGGGAGATCCACGCCAGAATTACCTTGTAAAAATGGAGTGGTCTAAAAAAAATGAGCTGATCATTCAGCAGCTTAGCCGCAAGCAGAATGTTTCGAAGATCTGGCTTTCAAACACTGATACTGGCAATGGCAAAGTTTTATGGAGCGATTCGGATCAGGCATGGGTCGACCTTGAAGCCACCTGGAATTCTAATAACAGTGCCGGTTGGAACTGGATTGAAGGAGGAAAGGCGTTTGTCTGGGCCAGTGAAAAGGATGGATGGCGGCATTTATACCGGATAGGCATGGATGGGAAAGAATCATTGATTACCAAAGGCGATTTTGACGTGATTAAAGTCTATTTGATTGATGAACCAAACAATACCCTCTATTTTGCCGCGACGCCTGAAAATGCCACCCAACGATACCTGTATGCCACTAAATTGGATGGCTCTGAGACTCCCCGGCGTATCACTCCGGACAATTTTACCGGATCCAATGATTACCTGATTTCACCGAATGGAAAATGGAGCAGGCACAGTTTTTCAGGCCATTTGTATTCCCCAGCTACAGAATGGGTAAGTCTGCCGGCGCATACTCCTGTTGATGAAGCCAAAAACATTGTCAAAAATCTCAGGGAAGACGCTATGGGCAAGCAGATTTCCTTTTTTAAAGTGACAACCGAAGACGGTATTACCCTTGACGGGTGGATAGCCAAACCCAAGGATTTTGATCCTTCCAAAAAATACCCCGTTTTCTTTTATGTGTATGGTGAACCGTGGGGCTGCACAGTTTTCGACAATTCCAGGTTGGGACGCTCGGGGCAGTTTGGTGGTAACATTGCTGACATGGGATATTTGTATGTGGCGGTCGACTGCAGGGGCAGCATGGCTCCACGCGGACGCGAATGGAGAAAGTCGATCTACCGGAAAATTGGTCGGTTAAATATCCGCGACATGGCCATGGGTGCCAAAGAGGTGTTGAAATGGAGTTTCTGCGATACCAGCAGGGTGGCAGTGCACGGATGGAGTGGAGGCGGATCTTCGACCCTCAATCTGATGTTCCAGTACCCCGAAATCTTCAAGACAGGAATTTCAGTTGCAGCAGTAGCCAATCAACTGGCATACGACAATGCTTATCAGGAGCGGTACATGGGCATTCCGGCCGAATCCCGCGAGGATTTTATTGCAGGTTCACCCTATACTTACGCTAAAAATCTAAAGGGGAACTTACTTTATATCCATGGAACCGGCGATGACAATGTCCATTATGCAAATGCAGAGAAACTCTTTAATGAGCTGATCAGGTACAACAAACCTTTCCAGATGATGGCCTATCCGATGCGTTCGCATGGCATTTATGAAGGTGAAGGTACCACACAGCATCTCACCACCATCTGTAAAAAATTTTTGCTGGAGAACTGTCCTCCGGGAGGGAGGTAAGAATTACAAAATTTTTATTTTGAAATTTTTATCATGACAACTCCTTGAGCCGGTACACTGGCACTGAATTTTAAATCGGAAATTCCAAGGTCTGTTTGGCGCCAAAGATCACGGACTTTATGTTTGCCGGAAATATTAATCCCGGACCAGTCGATAGTCATTTCAATATCTGTTTTACCTCTGTTGAACAGCCCAAGAGCTATTGATCCGTCAGCCATGTTTTTATACATGATAAAGTTGTTGTCGGCCTGTTTGATCACGTTACCACATTTGCCTAATGGATCCTGGTTTACTTCAATCAATTCAGGATTGCATAGAACATTGAGGGTGAATGCATCCAGTTTTGACATGTCGCCACTGTAAATGAGTGGAGCTGCCATCAGGCACCATAGTGACATGTAGGCATATTGCATCGCAGGGGGCATAGGGGCAAGTTCAGGGACTCCCATTTTGGAGGCATTGCCTATCCAGCCAATCTGGATATAATCCGGATCGTTCCATTCTCCGGGTTTGGAGTATGCTCTGTATTCGCTGTTTTTCAGTGCCACATCGAAGATTTTGTCCAGTTCAAAGCCCAGATCGCCAGAAGTGCGCCAGCAATGGCCATCGACCTCTCCTCCCCACTTCCATACATCTCCCATGCCATACTGACAAAGGTTAAAGACCATATCACGATCAAGGGATTTTAATATGGATCCCATTTGACGGTAAGGTTTCTGGTAAGCTTCCAAACTTTTGTCTTTTCCGGCTATAGAGCCATAAGAACACCAGTCGTATTTCAGAAAATCAAATCCCCAGGCAGCAAACTGGCGGGCGTCCTGTTCTTCGTGCTGCCAGGTGCCGGCAAAGCCTCCACAAGTTAAGGTTCCCGGAGAGGTATAGATTCCTGCCTTCAACCCTTTGTCATGAATGTAATCGGTTAACCCTTTCATATTTGGAAAATAGTAGTTGGGAATCATGTTCCCCTGCTCATCTCTTAACGGACCAACCCTCTTGGGATCGTTGTGCTTCGGCGCATTCATCCAGCAATCATCAATGTTCACATATTGGTAGCCAACATCAGCCATTCCACTGCTGATCATCACATCAGCGGCTTCCCGCATCATCTTGTCTGTGATCCTGTCGTAGTGGGCATACCAGTGATTCCATCCCATGGGTGGCGTAAGGGCGAGCTTTTCGCCGGCGATGATTTTAAACTCCCGGCTGTCTTTCCCTTTTTGATTTTTTGCCTTGATCTGCAAGGTATAGGTTCCTGCTGTGGGAACAGTTCCGGTGATAATTCCTGTAACTGGATCCAACTTTAATCCTTTAGGTAAACCTTTTACTGTAAAACTAATTGGCTTTTCTCCCTGACAAGGAATCCTGTAAAAAAACGGATGACCGGGCCGGCAACCATATACCAGAGGACCATTGATTCGGGGTTGAGGTTTTGGGGCGGGTGTTAATATCTCTTTGCCATCTATTGAATTTGGTGTTTTTTCACTGGCACTGAAGGATGCAAAAGGGACTAAAATGATTGCACAGGCAAAGATTTTCAACAAGAGATTTTGGCAATAGGCAGTTTTCATGACTTTAAAATATTATTGATAATTAGAAATATTATTTTCCTGTAAAAAATACTTTATCCGCTACGCGGAAAATTAACATTACAACACATTTATTCTACAATACTTTATCCGCTACGCGGAAAACTAACATTACAACACATTTATTCTACAATACTTTATCCG
>CAIRSO010000051.1 GCA_903881215.1 uncultured Bacteroidia bacterium | reverse complement strand
GACTGGGGGACTGGGAGACTAGGAGACTAGGAGACTTGGGGACTTGGGGACTAGGAGAGTGAGAAGATGCGATTGTGAGAAGATGCGACAATGGGAGGGAGAGACCGTGACTTTCAATTGAATAATAGATTTCTGAAGGCACAAATAAATAATTAAAAAATCACAATCTATCAGCTAATAACTAATACCAAGTAGCTAATAATCTGATTAATAATTAATAAGATATCAAAACACGAATTATGAACAACAAATTATACCAAATCTTTACAAAAGAATTACAAATCAACCTTCTGCCACTCCCCAAGTCTCCTAGTCCCCTAGTCCCCAAGTCTTTTTAAAACATTGCACAAACCTATAATCTAAAATACATGTCCTCAAAAGAACAACTCTTAACGCCCGCCTGGCACGCCGTCTACGTCCATTCACGTGCAGAAAAAAGGGTGCACGAAGAGTTAAAATACAAGGGTATCGAATCCTTCCTACCCCTTCAGCGCAAACTGCGCCAGTGGAGCGACCGCAAAAAGTGGGTCGAGATGCCACTGATTTCCGGGTACGTTTTCGTACACATCACCCGGAAACATTACGATATTGTGCTTCAGACTGATAATGTGATGCAATATGTTCGTTTCGAAGGCAAAGCCGCCGTCATTCGCGACCAGGACATCGAGATCCTCAAGCGCATGCTGGGCCAAAGCGATCATGAAGTTGAAATCACTCGCGAAGAGCTCCTGCCAGGCACCCTTGTCGAGATCATTGCAGGCCCGATGATGGGCATTCGTGGCGAGCTCATCTCCTTCCGCGGCAACAACAAAGTGGCGCTGCGCATGCTTCCGCTGGGGTTTACTGTGCTGGTGGAATCGCCGGGCACGAATTTGGCAGTGGTGAAAGAGTAATTCAATTTTTCGATTTTGGATGAAATCCAAAAATCGAAAAATTGAATTACTTTCGCATTTACAACCAACTTATCCGTACCACATGAAAGGCATCATCCTCGCCGGGGGCTCCGGCTCACGCTTGCATCCGATCACACTGGGCACCTCCAAGCAGCTGCTCCCGATCTACGACAAACCAATGATCTATTACCCGATGTCGGTGCTGATGCTGGCCGGGATTCGTGAAATACTGATTATCACCACCCCCGAAGAGCAGGCCGCTTTTATCCGGTTGCTGGGTGATGGCTCACAGTTCGGAGTCGAGCTGCAGTATGTGGTGCAACCATCGCCGGATGGCCTTGCCCAGGCATTTATTCTGGGTGAAAAATTTATTGGCACCGACGACGTCTGCCTCGTGCTGGGCGATAATATTTTCTACGGTCATGGCTTCATCGAGCTCCTCAACAGGGCCGTCGATCAGGTAACCCTGAATCGCAAATCCACCGTTTTCGGCTACTGGGTCAACGATCCGGAGCGCTACGGTGTCTGCACATTTGATGCTGGTGGCAACGTCACCTCCATCGAAGAGAAACCAGAAAAGCCCAAGTCCAACTATGCCGTCATCGGACTCTATTTCTACCCCAACACAGTCGTGGAAGTAGCTAAAAACATCAAACCGTCTGCCCGCGGCGAGCTCGAAATCACCACGGTGAACCAGGAGTACCTCGACCGCCATGAACTGAAAGTGGAACTTATGGGCCGCGGCTATGCCTGGCTCGACACCGGCACCCACGAATCGCTCCTCGAAGCCGGATCCTTTATCGCCACCATCGAAAAACGCACCGGCCTCAAAGTCGCCTGCCTCGAAGAGATCGCCTTCCGCAACAACTGGATCGACGAAATTCAACTCAAAGCCCAAGGCAACCTTTTGAAGAAGAATCAGTACGGACAATATCTGCTTAGTTTAGTTGAGAGTTGAAAGTCCACCGGTCCCCGAGCGGAGCCGAGGGGTCGAGCGGGGGAAGATGAGAAAATGAGAGGGTGAGATTGTAGGGCAGCCCTGCGCGTTGCCAAAGGAAGAAGATAGCTTGAGGAGACTCAATGCGATCTGTTCATTGCTCATATTTTACACTTTGCTCAAATAAATTGTACATTTGTTCATTATTTGAATATATCAGAAAAGGCAGGTTTTCTTTAACCTCTACGAGGTAAAGAACCCTAACAGGGTTGATTTTCTACAACTACAATACTTTATCCGCTACGCGGAAATGCAATATTGTAGAAAAGAATTGAGGTAATTTTCTTTTTCCGCGTAGCGGATAAAGTATTGTAGAAAAGGTATGCAAGAAATGTCAAATTTCCGCGTAGCGGATAAAGAATATTTTTAACGAAAAACAATGATTATCCACATTGTAATTCATCAGGCAATGACAAAAGACAACAAAACGGATGAAAAGTACCCAGAAGATAAAGGACATATAAAAATTGAAACAAATGATAATAACGAAGCAACAACTCGCGGTTAATCTTCTTAACTATTTGCAACATAAAACCAACCTTAGCGACCTGGTAGAATGGGCTGAGAATGCAATGATGGAAGGCGATATCCAAGGTGAAGACCCTGAAGTTGTGCGCGATATACTGGCACGGTTGGGTTTGGCAGATGTAAAAACATTCGGACTCTTTTGGGAAGATTGCAATGAAATGATGCTAAGACTCGGTTACGTTTTAAAAATAGACGCCGGATTGGTCGCATGAATTTTGTTTGAAGGGTTTATGAAGTTTAAAAATTGTTTATAGGGTTCAACATTTCAAACATTTCAAACATTTCAAACATTTCAAACATTTCAAACATTTCAAACATTTCAAACATTTCAAACATTTCAAACCCTATAAACTTTTTAAACCTTCCAAACATCGCTTCAATGATCATTCGTTCAACTTCATTCCCCGGCTTATATATATTAGAACCCAAAGTCTTCGGCGATTCCCGCGGATATTTCTTCGAATCCTTCCAGCTGGCGGAGTTCGAAAAAACCATCGGACATGTAGAATTTATCCAGGACAACGAGTCCAAATCCGGGTACGGCGTGCTCCGAGGACTCCATTTTCAAAAGCCTCCCTATACCCAGGCTAAGTTGGTGCGATGCATTACCGGGACCATTCTCGATGTGGTGGTCGACCTGCGCTTAAACTCTCCAACTTATAAACAATCGTTTTCGGTAGAACTTTCCGACAATAACAAATTGCAGCTTTATATTCCGCGCGGTTTTGCACATGGGTTTGTTGTCTTAAGTGAAGATGCCATTTTTTCCTACAAAGTGGACAATCTCTATGCTCCCACGCACGATCTCGGCATCCGTTTTGACGATCCCGAACTGAAAATCGACTGGAAATTACCGGCCGAAGCACTGAAATTATCCGAAAAAGATAAGATTTTGCCACTTTTGTCCGAGACACATTTGTCGTTTTACTTGTGAATGTTGGCAATTTTTTGTTTTTTTAATATCCAAATCAGATTGCAGATAAAACCTACCGCACTTCCATTGGGAAAATACTTTAGAACCAATCTGATTAAGACAAATAATGCCTGCTTGGTTGCTGTGTGTGACTGAGGAGGCGGAGCCTTTAGAAGAGGACTAGGAGACTGGGAGACCAGGAGACTGGGCGAGTGCTGCGATTAAACATTGAAACGGGAAACGGGGAAACAATGAAACGGAGAAACGGAGAATCTTTGCCGTGTTTTTGTAAATACCAGTAAAATTCCGCCAATAGTAATAACAGCATATAAAACTTCTAAAATCGATAAATATGGTTATCCGCTACGACAAAGAACTTGACATCGTATACATTCGGTTTTCCGAGAAGAATATTGAAGAAAGCAACGAAGATAAACCGGGAATCATACTTGATTACGACCTGGAAGGAAAAATTGTGGGCATTGAGGTTCTAAATGCCTCAACCCAGATTATTCAGCCAAATGGAATTGTTTATGAAGTTGCATAACAACCTGCACTTAAAGCATTGGAAGATTTGATTTTCGAACTCTTCAAACCCTTAAAACTTCTTAAATTTTTCCAACTTTTCCAACTTTGAAACCCTTCAAACTTTCTGTGAGTAATAAAATCGAAATGGTCGACCTCCTCTCTCAGCACAAAAAGCTGGAGAAACCTATTTTTGAGGCGATTCAGAGGGTGATAGATGCTTCTGCTTTTATCAAAGGCGAGGAGGTGGGTCGGTTCGAAAAAGATCTGGCCGAATTTCTGCAAGTCAGTCATGTGATTGGCTGTGCAAACGGAACCGATGCCCTGCAGATTGCCCTGATGGCTCTCGATCTCAAGCCGGGTGATGAGGTGATTGTCCCGGCGTTTACTTATGTGGCTACCGCTGAGGTGATTGCCCTGCTCGGACTTGTTCCGGTGATGGTCGATGTCGAGGAAGATACTTTCAACATCTCCCTTCCGGGGATTGCCAGGGCCATTACACCCCGCACCAAAGCCATCATCCCCGTGCACCTTTTCGGACAGTGTTCCGACATGGAACCCCTGATGAAACTGGCCGAAGCACACAATCTCTGGGTTATTGAAGACAACGCCCAGTCGCTCGGAGCGGATTATATTTTTCGGGACCCTGCTTTACGGGATTTGCAATCCCGAACCACCTCCAACTTCGCTTCTCCTTCGGGATTGCAAATCCCAAAGAGCGATATGAGCGGAGGCCAAAATACTTCAAAAGCCGGCACCATCGGCCACATCGGATGCACCTCATTTTTCCCTACCAAGAATCTCGGTTGCATGGGCGATGGCGGTGCTCTGATGACCAACAATCCGGCGTTAGCCGAAAAAATAAGGATGATCGCCAACCACGGTCAGCGGAAGAAATATTACCACGAAGTTGTTGGCTGCAACTCCCGCCTCGACACCCTACAGGCGGCCATTCTGAATGTCAAACTGCCGCACCTCCCTGACTATCTGAACGCCCGTAAATCAGTCGGAGCATTTTACCAGGAAGCCTTGAAAGATTTTGCCTACGGAACCCTGCCAACTTCACTGCCCTCAGCCCCACCCACCTACAACCAGTTTACACTAAAAATAAAGGACGGCTTAAGAGACCAACTCAAAGATTTCCTCGCGCAAAAAGGGATTCCCACGATGATCTATTACCCCCTGCCCCTCTACCGTCAAGACGCTTTCAGCAAATATGTGCCGGAGGGATTTTCATTGCCCGTAACCGAAAAACTATGTAAATCCGTCTTATCCCTCCCCATTCACACCGAAATGACCGATGAAGTTCTTGCTCACATCGCTGATGCTGTTAATAGTTTTAGGCTTTAAAGATTCGCACTTTTTCATTATCTTTGGTAAAACAGCACGGATTTTACCATGAACTCACCTGAAATTAAAGAATTTATTTACCAGCATAGCAACCTTTTCTGGTACACCCCTGAAGACAAAGAAGGGGATATCAGCCACGATTATTTAGTGGAGCGCGTCCTTTATTATGGAGACTTAGACACAGTAAAACAATTGTTTCATCTGCTTGGAATCAAAAAAGTAGCTGATATATTTTTTCATAACCTTCCAAAGGGTATCGGACAAAAAGGTTATTACCACGAATTAATTGAAAACTATTTTACACTTGTTTTCAAAAGATATTGTAATGAAATATTTGAAGAGGCGAAATAATATTCGAACAATTCTTTTCTGAAATATTGAATACCTTTGTTTGGAATAAGTGATTATCGTTATGAACACGCAACTCTGCACTTATTGGCAGGGACGAACCAAAAGATGTTTTTGATATTTATGCTCTATCAAAGCATTACGCATTTAACTGGTTAGAAGTATTTGAAGAAACTAAAAACAAAGCAATAATCAACGAAATAGATGTCGAAAAGCGCATAACAAGCTTCCCAATATCTCTTTTTAAAACTGTAGACTGGCATATTCAGCCGATTGATATCGAAACAGTTAGCAAGGAAATAAAAATGATTGCCAACGATTTTTTTTATATGATTAGATAATTCGTTTGGCAAAAATAAACCTGCTATAGAGGTGGCAGAAATTTTAAATCCAGATATATAAGGGAAGATAGGAATTCTATTAAGCGATCCTCTTAGCCTGAATCGGCTGACCTTGCAATCTCCTCTTCCTAGATTTTCTTATTCCGTCCGAAATTTGATTATTGCTTATTTCAGCATGCTACCGCGGACGGTGCGTTTCGTTATTCCTTTGCTACAAACAGGACGCCGCTCTGCGGCTGAATTTGCTAATGTGCTATTTATTCTCACAAGACCGCCCACCCGATTTTCACTGTTCACTAATCACTCTCGACTCTCAACTCTCAATTTTTTCTCCATGCCGAACTTCACCGCCCACCCCTCCGCCATAATTGATCCCGACTGCACCATCGGTTCCGGCACCAAAATCTGGCATTTTACCCACATCATGACCGGTGCCGTGATCGGCGAGAACTGCAACCTCGGACAAAACGTGGTGGTCTCGCCCGGAGTTGTGCTAGGCAACAATGTGAAGGTGCAGAACAACGTCTCCATCTACACCGGGGTGATCTGTGAAGACGATGTTTTCCTCGGACCCTCCTGCGTCTTTACCAATGTGATCAATCCCCGCAGCCACATCAACCGGAAGAGTGAATACGCCAAAACTACCGTGAAACGCGGGGCCTCCATCGGTGCCAATGCCACCATCGTCTGTGGAAATGACATCGGCGAATATGCCTTCATCGGCGCCGGCGCCGTGGTCACCAAAACTGTCAAACCCTATGCCCTGGTAGTAGGAAACCCCGCCCGCCAGACCGGCTGGATCTCCGAATACGGCCACAAACTCAGCTTCGACACAAACGGCCAAGCTATCTGTGTCGAAAGCGGCGACACATACGAGCTGAAAGATGGCGCTGTTAAGAAAGTTTAAAATGTTTATGTAGTTTAAAAATAGCTTATAGGGTTAAAAATAGTTTATAGGGTTAAAAATTTCAAACCTTTCAAACTTCCTAAACATTTCAAACTATATAAACCCTTCAAACATTCTAAACTTTTCAAACTTTCTAAACCCTTCAAACTTTTCAAACCCTACCACATGTCACGCCCACCTAATCTACAGTTGAATCCTGAAATCGATTTCGTCCATCTCGCCAAAACCATTTGGCAACGAAGAATGCTGATCGTAAAAACCACAGGAATAGCTGCCGCACTGGGATTCCTCCTGACCTTCCTGAGCCCGGTCCGGTACACAGCATCCACCACCATGGTGCAGGAGATTTCCGATCCGAAAATAACACTGAACGAAGCGAAATTAGCGGCCATCTCAGCTTTGGCAGCCGTGGCCGGGGTGGATCTCAACGGACTGACAAAAGCAAAAATGTCGGCCCAGACCTTCGCAAAAATCCTTTCAAGTGCGCCATTCAGAAGGGAATTAATGAACACAAAACTCAATTTCGGTCGCACTGACACAGCCACTACCCTTTTCGACTATTACCTCAAAACCGGACAAGACCATTCACTAACCAGCTTTGTGACGGATATCCCCAGTCGTTTATTAGATGACTCAAAAGGAGCGGCAGAAACCCGAAATAGCACGAGCAATGCCCGGGATATTCCACAGCTAACCCCCGAAGAAATTGCAGTCAATCAAATTCTTGACAAACAGATTACCATTCAAGTCCTTGACGACGAATACATAACCATCCGCTGCACCCTTTCTGAAGCCCTAGCCGCAGCGCAACTCACCAAACGTGCCGGTGAGCTGCTTCAGCACTACCTGACAGATATTCAAACCGAAAAACCCTCATCCAATCTTCAGTTCATCCAGGAGAGACACGACCTTGCCAAAAGCAATTTTCTGAAAATTCAGAATGATTTGATTGCATTCCAGACAGGCAATAAACAGGCTGAAACTTCAGAATCGAAATCAGCAAGAGCAGTGAATATACCAGCAGTTGTGAAATCAACAATTCCAGATAAAACACCAATAGCAGCTAAATCTGATGAGCATAGCCTTTCTGCAGAATACAGATTGGCCGAAAAAATCTATTCAGATCTTGCCACAAAACTGGAACAATCAAAAATTGCCCTCAACGAACAAACACCCGTATTCAGGATCGTCGATCCCGTCACCGTACCCACCGAAAAATCCGCCCCCAACCGATCGAAATCCACCCTCATTTTCGGATTTTTCGGGTTTGTCCTGGCCATGATTCTGATCCTCGGAAAAGACTTCTTCGAGGATACAAGGGAAAAGTGGAGAAAGAATTGAGTGCGTGTTTTTAAAATTGTAAAACCAACTAATCTTCTGTCAATTAATATCTTATGACACACAATGCTTCGCTCTAACTATCTGGGCTTCCTGATTTTTGCCTTCATCATGGTGATCTTCTTCGTGATTCCTGAATTTGGAGGGATGCAAAAACCATTTCGCATTGCATTGTGCCTTTCCTTTCCGGTTATTTACCTTGCACTGCTGCTCAAGAAAGAAATCAGCTACTATACCCTCCTCCCGGTTGCAGGAGCCACCCTGCTGATGCTTCTGATGGACCTGCAGGGAACACTTCAGAGCTCATATGTCAATGCCTACCTCTGCCTGTTTGGTCTGCTAAGCATCAACGTTCTGCTTTTCGAACTGACCACTGAAAGAAAGGCAAACCTTCGTTACCTCTTTTTACTTTCGGCCATCTCATTTTTATTGCAGTTTCTGATTTTCTCTCACTCAGATGGCCGACCAAAGCTGGCCTATGAGCTCAACGAAGCTGGCGCCTATCTGTTTCTGTTTTTCATTGCCGCAGATATTCTCGGGTGCAGATGGGGCAAACTGCTGGTCATCGCATTATCCCTGTTCCTGCTGAGCCGTTTGCTGATATTCAGCATCATCATTTATTATTTGGTCAAATACGGAAAGAAATATTTCACCGGAATCATTGCAAAGCTCAGTGCAGCGACTATGGCAGTAAGTTGTTTTGTCCTGATATCTATCCTTTCACTTTGGTACACATCAAATATTCATTCCACAGTTTCATACGAAACGGGTTTCCACCGGATTGTCCATTTAAATGACGGGTCCAATCAAATCAGGTTTAAAACAAACACCATTGTTCTTAAATCGATCTTCTCATCTCCCACCCATCCAACGGTGCTCTTAGGTTATGGCTCAGTTCAGAATTTTCTGAAAGCCCAAAAAGCCGATTTCCCTCCTCACAACGAATTGTTCGATTCGCTGGTCCAATTTGGGCTGCTTGTGGTCATTCTATTCGCATTGGTCTCGCTCTCTTCATTCAACAAACTGGTATCCTTTTCAAATATCGAATATTTTATCCCAATCCTGTTTTACACATCAATTTTATGGGTCAGATACCTGCTGATTCCTGGTCCCGAAATGCTGTTCATACTCTTCCTTTTATTCATTGCAGGCAAAAAAAATAACCCCGCACCCACTGTCTCATTCGTAACTAAATGAAGCTTTTTTTCCTCGTATCCGATTTGCATCTCTGGGGAGGTGGTGAGCGGGTGGCGGTCCTGATGGCCAACCACTACGCTGCCAAAGGTATTGAGACAACCCTGCTTTCGGTCGGAAAACCGGGTGGGGTTTTTCGTTTTGACATCGACCAACGGGTGAAGGTGGATTATCTGAAAATCAATCTTAAAGGCGGATGGAATCTCGTTCGTAAAATGGAATCAGTCTATGCAATTAGAAGGTATTTCCGTGATCAAGCGATAACCTTAAATGGTACACCCAAAAAGCCTGGTAAAAAAGTTCCAACTATCCTGCTGGGGATTGGCAATTATCCAAGTCTGCTCGCTGCGATAATCCCAAAAAAATGGCAGATCAAGACCATTGGTTGTATGCACTCTCCATACAATCTAGTCAGGCATATTTGGCGGATATTTAGATGGCTCCTCTATAACAAGCTGGACCTGCTGGTTTCGCTGACTAAAAGGGATGTAGCTCAACTGCAGCGGTTCAACCATAATGTTGCTGTCATCCCAAATCCGCTCACTTTTTATCCGGAACAAAGCGCCAAATTGGAGTCCAAATTAATGATAGCCGTCGGCCGACTCGAGCATCAAAAAGGATACGATCTGATGCTCGAAGTCTTTGAACGCTTTTGCATCAAAAACAGCGACTGGAAATTAAAGATTATTGGAGACGGCACATTAAAATCTGATATCGAAAAACTAGCCCAAGAGAAAGGAATTGCCGACCGGATCAACATTGCCCCCGCCACTGATTCGATTGCAAATGAATACTTGAATGCCTCAATCTATCTGATGACCTCCCGAGCAGAAGGACTTCCCATGGTTTTGTTGGAAGCCCAAGCCTGCGGACTCCCAATCATTGCCTTCGACTGCGAAACAGGGCCGGCAGAAATCATCAACCATGGAGAGGATGGCTATCTCATAAAACCGAACGATTTTGAAAAAATGAGCGATCTTCTGGTCGACCTAGCTACCAATCTCGAAAAACGCAAAGCCTTTGGCACAGCCGCCCGTCAAAATGTGAAACGCTTCTTGCCGGAGGAAATCTTTAAGCAATGGGATGAGGTTTTTCAGACTTTGTGATATATTGCAACAGAAAAGAAAATTACAATAATATTGTTACACAGAGAAAGAAGGAGAAGCACAGAGGTCCACAGAGATTAAAAACCAATTCTTAGTCTCTGTGTTTCTCTGTGATTTCTCTGTGTAACTCTGTGTAATATTTTAAAAGACACTAAACAAATTATAATGAGCGTCAAAACTAAATCAAAGACCCAATCTCACCCCAATATCCTCCACACCGTGATCCTCCTGATCTACGTGCTGGTCGCCGTATTCACCCCCCAAATGGCAGCCTTCGACTCCAACGGTCCCAAATTTTTAGCCCTGGCGATACTAAACCTCCTGGTATTCGCCTTCATTTTTACCCGGAAAGAGTTTAAAGAAAATCCCCTGGCTGTCACAGGATTTTTCAAAAGCCGGGCCGGAATTGTGTACACCCTGCTGATCCTCATTTCCCTGCTATCATTCGTCAAATCCATCAACATCAACGAATCAATCATCTATTTTTGCAAATCCATTACCATCTTCATCTCCTGCTACTTTGTGGCCCTGCTGGTATCATCCGACAGGAGAATACTTGAAAATCTTGCCGTTGCCATGGTCTTTCTCCTGATCGTCGACTGCCTTTACGTCTTCATTCAGATGGGAAAATTCATCAAAGGCGACCTGGCCAACATCGAACTGATCACTTCAGCCTATTCGAACAAAAACGTGCTGGCGGCTTCCATCTTCATCAAACTACCTTTTGCGCTCTGGCTCTATACTTTTCATAAAGACAGGAAGCAAAAATTAGCCCTGGCAGGATGGAGCATGAGTTTCTTAGCGCTTCTTTTCATGAGTTCCAGGGCATTCTATCTGGGAATCGTCCTGCTCTCGATGGCTTACCTGCTCATTTTATGGATCCTGTCCAATAGAGATGAACAAAAAGCCTACCGGCGGAAAATGATAATTTATACAACCGTGCTCGCCACTTCGGTTCTTTTGTTTACAGTCGTCCAGAAAAATTTATACGCCAATCCATCCATCTACAATGCAGGGATTGTTGAAAGGCTAGCCCAGGCCAAAGCCACAGAATACTCGACCGGCGAGCGACTAAACGGCTGGAAAAGATCATTCGGGGTATGGAAAAAAGAGCCACTGCTGGGCTGCGGACTCGGCAACTGGAAAATTGCTACCCTGAAGGAGGAAAACCAAACCAAAACAGACTTAATTTACCAATACAGGGCACACAACGATGTCATTCAGATCACGACCGAGACGGGCATTTTTGGCGGACTGGCATTCCTGGGGATGTTTGTATTGTTGATTTTGCCATTTGCCAGAACATTGTTTAAAAATGAGCTGGAGGTTGCAAACCTCCTGCAGCAACCTGCTAACATCCTTCAGCATCCTGCAAGCCCTAATTTACACATACAACAATATTTTCTTCCCGCATTTGGTATGATGGCCTATGCGTTCGATGCATTCTTCAATTTCCCGCACGAACGCCCCGAGATACTGGTACTGTTTGTGTTATTTGCCGGGACAGGAATTGCCCTGTCTCAGAAAAATCCGGATACACAAAAATCTGCAAAAGGCCTTCCGGTTACGGAATCAAAACCCGCAAGATTATGGCAAGTATCTGAGCAACAAAAGAAAATATTGTCATTATTCTGGAAGTGGGTCTTGCTGGTTCTGATACTCCTATCGGCATATATTCTGATTCTTAATTTCCAGTCGTTAAAAACCCAGAAAATCGTGTCCGATGAGATTTCTGCCGGGAAATTAAACATAAGCACAGACCAAATCATCCAGGACTTTCCATGGTTACCTAACATAAATCTGTTTGGCGAACCCATCTCTGTCCAAAAGGCCAGGTACCTCTTCCGAGACAAAAATTACAATGGTGCCATCACGATGCTAAGAAGCGAAAACACAAATCCGTACGACTCCCGCAGGGAATACTTCCTGGCTTCGGCGTGGCTGGCCTTGGGCAAGACCGACAGTGCCCTGTTCTGGAACAAACGAGCTTTGGAGCTGAAACCATTCCTACTCGAAAATCTGACCATGATGTGCAACATTTACGAAAGAACCGGCAGGATTCAGGAAGCCATCCCGTTACTGCAAAAATACCTCGACCACGATAAAAACAACCCCAAAGCCTGGCTGCTGATAACCCAATACCTTGAAAAGTCCGGCGACCTGAAAAAAGCATACCAATATAGTGTCGACGCTTGCAAATATCATTCGACGGATGCCGCCATTATTCAAAACCGGGATGCAATGCTTAAAAAACTATTAGCTCCCAATAAAAATTAAACCTACCGTTGAATAATTAAATGACACCGTTGGTCTGATATTTCACCCAATTGGATCAGAATAACCATATAACACCAAACAAAACCTCGTTTTGTTTGGTGTTATAATTTTAATGAGTAATTTAGCTACTCAATTAACTTAATGTAATGCTCGGAGATCTGATCACATCCAAGACCCGGATTAAGCTGCTTATGAAGTTTTTCCTAAACAGCAACACCCAGTCTTACCTTCGCGGGTTGGAGAGCGAATTTGGCGAATCGACCAACGCCATACGCCTGGAACTGAATCGGTTCGAGCATGCCGGACTCCTTGTCACTCATGACGACGGTAACCGCAAGATGTATACCGCAAATACTTCCTACCCCCTCTTTCCGGAAATAAAAAATCTGCTGCACAAACATCTGGGCATCGATCAAATACTCGAACAGGTGATCGAAAAGCTCGGTTCTCTGGAAGAAGTGTACCTCACCGGCTCTTTTGCCCATGGCACCGATAGTCCGGATATCCATGTCGTCCTGGTAGGAAATGACATCGACACCAATTACCTCGAAATTCTGATCAGCAAGGCCAAGCCACTGATTCAAAAAAACATATGTTACAACCTCATCAGTACGATGCAATTTGCATCGACATATCCTGACATGAGCAAAAAAGATATGCTGCTTCTTTGGCAGCACAAAAACTAAGCCGTTCGTAACCCTCGGGTTCTTCCGGCTACATTTATTAAGCTTCAAAATAGCAGTCCTTTTTCAAAATTAGAATGGGACTGAGGAGGCGGAGCTGTGAGAAAGCCGCGGAGCGGCGCCCTGTTTGTAGAAAGAATATCATGCAAATCCAGCCGCAGAGCGGCGTCCTGTTTGTAGAAAGAATATCATGCAAATCCAGCCGCAGAGCGGCGCCCTGTTTGTAGAAAGAATATCATGCAAATCCAGCCGCAGAGCGGCGTCCTGTTTGTAGCAAAGGAATAAAGCAACACAAATCCAGCCGCAAAGCGGCGCCCTGTTTGTAGAAATAATATCATGCAAATCCAGCCGCGGAGCGGCGCCCTGTTTGTAGAAAGAATAACATGTAACGCACCGTCCGCGGTAGCATGTTGAAAAAAGAAATAATCAAATCTCGGACGGAATAAGAGAATCAACGAAGAAGAGACAATCCCCTCAATGATTCCAAAAATTTTGCACTACGTCTGGCTAAGCGGAGATCCATTACCGGATATATTAGCTAACTGCAAAAATTCCTGGCAAAAATATCTTCCCGATTACGAATGGATCCTCTGGGACAAAAAGAAAATCGAAGGGATCGAAAGCACCTGGCTCAAGCAAACCCTTGAAACCAAAAATTACGCTTTTGCCACCGACTTTCTCCGGATTCACGCACTATATAATTATGGGGGCATCTATCTCGACGCGGATGTCGAACTAACCGGCACCTTTGATCCGTTTCTAAAACACAAATTCTTTATCGGTTTCGAATACAACAACGACCTCGAACCCGCCGTTTTCGGATCAGTGGCAGGACATCCACTGCTAAAAGATCTTCTGGAATATTACAAGCAGAGAAGCTTCATCAAAGAGAACAAACAATACGATCGTCGTCCGCTGCCACTAATCTTCAACGAAAAAGCATCCAAATACGGGTTCAAACCAAACGGGAAAACGCAGCGACTTAAAGAGGATATCAACATTTATCCCTGCGAATATTTCTCCCCAAAGAACCTCTATTTCAAAGACTTTAAAACCACCGAAAACACAGTCGCCATCCATCATCTGGTTTCAGGCTGGGTAAACAAAGACTGGAAATACAAACTCAAGATCCTTCTTCATCAGCTTTTGTTTAAACTAGGCGGCAAAGGACTTCATTCAATAGTTGTTTCACTCATCAGACGGCATTAGATCTAAAATGCTTGAATAATATATTACACAGAGATTATATTAGATAATAATCTTGATTTCAGATTAGACCAATATTATTTCTTCTTCACAAAATTTTAGAGAAACCCCACGAGAACACAGAGTTTTAAAATCGCGTGCGATTTTTCCCGATTTCAAAAGTCCCGTGAAACCGCAACCGAGTACTGAAGTTCAAAAATCGCATGGGAGCACTGAGCCTTAAAAATCGCAAGCGATTTTTCCCTCTGTGTCTCTCCTTCCTACTCTCGTCACAAATAATTTCAATTGCCCCAATTTTAAACCATGGTTAAGTTTAGATAGAAGAGCACATAATCCTCTGTGTAATATTTTACTCAACTGCCAGCACCGATTTAGATAGAACACAACATATTCCTCTGTGTAATTTTATTCTCGCCTATTTCTCTGTGTAATTTTATTCTTGCATAAAACTCAAGCAACATAATGCCCGATTCACCCGGCACTACCAACCAACTTCAAAACCCGGATAATTCAATGCCCCCTTTCTCCGTTCTGATAGCCGTTTACAACCAGGAGCTGCCCGAGCGTTTGAAAGTAGCCTTGGATAGCATCTGGGACAAACAAAAACTAAAACCTTCCGAGATCGTCCTGGTCAAGGATGGTCCGCTAACGGAAGAGTTGGACAAGGTGATAGGTCTTTTCAACGAAATTGCACCTCTGAAAGTCATTTCTTTGGAACAAAACCACGGATTGGGTTACGCATTGGCCAACGGACTGACCCATTGCAGCAACGATCTGGTAGCCCGGATGGACAGCGACGACCTCTCCAAGCCCGACCGCTTCGCCAAGCAAATCAGCTACATGAAAGCACATCCGGAGCTGGATATCCTCGGGGCTAATATCGAAGAGTTCGATCACCAACCCGATCAGATACGTTCACACCGCCGGCTACCCAGCACTTTTGCCAGATTGCTTCTGTTCTCAAAACTGAGAAGCCCGCTCAACCACATGACAGTCGTTTTCAAGAAAGCTTCAGTCCTCAAAGCCGGAAGCTACCAGCCCTTCCATGTGTATGAAGACTACTATTTATGGGTTAGAATGCTTCAAAATGGTGCACAAATTGCCAATATTCCGGAGTACCTGGTAACCGCAAGGCTTGACGAAAGTCAGCTGTCACGCAGACACGGCAGCTACATCTTCAAACAAGAGATGAGATTGCAAAGAGAGATGCTCCAACTGCATTTCCTCAACAGGTGGGAATATTCCAGAAATCTTGTGCTACGTGCTTTTCCGCGGCTGCTGCCTTTTTGGGTGTTGAAGCTGATCTACAAGGTGCTTCATTAAAAAGCTTTTCAATATAATATTCCCGTTTGGGACAATATTTGGGCAGATAACGGATTAAAATGTCGGATAACCTTGTCAGCCTGGTCGTTACGAGCTTTAACCATGCAGAATATCTGCCACAACGCATGGAGAGTCTGCTGGCTCAGACGCATCCGAATACAGAAATTATTGTTGTCGACGATGGCTCTACCGACGGAAGCCGCGAATACCTGCTCAAATACAAAGAGCATCCGAAGGTCCGCCTCTATTTTCTGGAAAGCAACAATGGTTACGTCTTTGCTTCCAACTTCGGAGCAGGCAAAGCAAAAGGAAAATACATCGTCTTCGCAGAATGTGACGATTTTTCGGAACCCGACCAGATAGCCACGCTATTTCAAACCATATCATCCAACCAGGGTGTTGGTGTGGTTTGGTCAGAGAGCAACCTGACTGACGAAAAAGGCCGGATCCTTCCAGACGATCTTCAAAAACGAAGCGCTGCTTTTCGGAACTTCTGCAACAAAGATGTCCGGATTCCCGGATCACTCCTGCATAAATTCATGCTGCATGGCAATGTAGTGCCAAACATGAGCGCGGCCATGTTCCGGATAGAGCTTTTTGTCGGGATTGGCGGACTTTCCGAAAAGTACAGGTTAAGTGCCGACTACGATTTTTGGATCCGAATGGCCGATGCCGGGGATTTCTTTTATCTGAAAAGACCCCTGAACAACTTCAGAAGCCATGCAGGCTCCGTCAGAAATCGACTTGGAGAATCCGTTCAGCTGATCGAAATGATCGACATCGTCAGCGGAATAAAGAAAAAACTCAGGAGATCATTCAAAGAGAAGCTAAACCAGAAAATCCATCTGGGAAACCTCTGGTTCTATTACGCCAGAAATGATTTCGGGGCATTCTTCAGAACCTTCATCAATGTCTTTAAAAGCACCTTTAGGAACGAACCACTGCTGATATTCTTTTTGTTATTGAGCCTTCCTGTTTTATCCATTAGAAAAATTGGAAAATTGTTGTGAAGCAGGATAAATGTTGTTAGATTTAAATTTTAAAATTGGCATGCAATGCAAAGAACTTTAAAATACATCATCCAAAAAGAAGGAAAGTACTATGTTGCCCAATGTCTCAATGTCGATATATCCAGCTTTGGCGAGACTCAAGAAGAGTCGATCTACAATTTAAATGAAGCCTTAGAACTCTATTTTCAGGATAAGGAAGCTTGTTGTAAGACAATCCGGACTTTCAATAAATGACTTCAAATAATCCTTCTTTGAACCATTTATAGAGTAATGACGACTCCCCGAATATCGGTGATCATGCCAGTGTACAATGCGGAAAGATACCTGGAAGAATCGATCAGAAGCATCCTGAACCAGACCTTCACCGATTTCGAACTGCTGATTGGGGATGATGGCTGCACCGATCGTTCGGTCGAAATTATAAACACCTTCAAAGACCATAGAATTGTCGTTATCCGGAACGAAAAGAACCTGGGTATCGCCAATACACTTAATAAACTGATCGATGCTGCACGGGGAGAGTACATAGCCCGCCACGACAGCGACGACATTGCTCAGCCAAAAAGATTCGGAAAACAGATTGGCTTTTTAGCAACTCACCCCGAAATAGGTGTGTGCGGAACCAATTTCAACTGTTTCGGTAGCAAAAAGAGGCGAATGTTCATGCCTGCTCAGGATGCGGAGATCAGGACCTATATGCTGGTCAACAATCCCATTTGTCATCCAACGGTGATGGTTCGTAAAAACTGCCTGACAAGTAAATACAACCAGCTCCAGTTCCCGGCCGAAGATTATGCCCTTTGGTACGAACTCTCGAAGGGAACTAAATTGGTCAACTTGCAGGAATCGCTGTTAAAATACCGGTGGCACGATTCAAACATCAGCACTACCTCAAATCCGAAGCAGGTCGAAGCAGCCAATGCAGTAAGGGCAACTATTTTTAAAGAAACACTCAACCATCAAATAACAGAGAAGGAGACTCAAATTTTAAATCAGGTCGTCGACCGGCAACTCACTTCCTTCGCTGATCTGGATTTTTTCGAAGAATTCCTTCTGAAAATTCGTTCTAAAAATAAGGAAACAGCTTATTATAAAGAGGAGGCACTTCAGCAACGAATTTTCCGACTATGGACCTCTGCCTGTTTCAAATTTAAAGGGAGCAGCCTATTCAAAAAGATTAGCACGTATTTAAAGTCCGAAATATTTAGCATCAGTGACTTTATGCATTTGATAGTTCAGAGAATAAGGTAATAAGGTTTAGAGTCAACCATTGACCACCCCGCTGGCGCGAATTTATAAATGCATGCAATCCAGCGATCTTTAAAAAAATGAAAAAATGAAAAAAGAACTCGTAATTGACGCTATAAAAGAATTCCCTCAGGATTTTGATCTTGATATTTTGTTTGAAAAATTAATCTTCATGGAGAAGGTTGAAAAAGGTCTTTCACAATTAGAACAGGATAAAACCATACCCCATAGCGAGGTTAAAGAGATGATTTAAAAATGGTGAAAATCATTTGGACTGAATTGTCCATTGAAGTGCGCGTTCATCATTCAGCGAGATTATTAAGAATAAAAAAATAAATCTCTGCACACTAATCACTCTCGACCCGTTCGTGAAATTCGATTTTAATTTGTGAAATTCGTTTCCAATGGATCCAATACTAAGGAAGAATTTCTCCTACCTGTTCCTGCTTCAAAACATCAACTACATCATACCGCTGCTGCTCTTGCCCTACCTGACAAGGGTACTCGGCGCAGACAATTTCGGGAAGATCGCATTCGCCCAGGCATTCGTTGCCTATTTCCTGATCCTGACCGAATTTGGTTTCAGTAATTCGGCCACCCAGGAAATCGTCAGGGTACGACACGACAAGGATGCCCTCAGCAAAGTATTCTGGTCAACCACTTATGCCAAACTGCTTTTGGCAACGATCAGCTTTGTTATCTTTGCCATCCTGCTGCTCGCGATTCCCAAACTGGGACAGATGTACCTGCTGCTGCTGGTAGCATTCCTGGCCATACCATCGTCCGTGCTTTTTCCGCTGTGGCTCTTCCAGGGACTCGAAAAAATGTCGTGGATCACCTGGCTGAACGGCATCCCAAAAATATTGGTGCTGATTTTCACCTTCCTGCTGGTCAGGGAAAAATCGGATTTCACGCTGGCACTGCTGATACAAGTTGTCGGGACTTTCATCTCCTCACTGGCATGTGTCATCTTAATTGCCAAACAGAAGACGATCAGTTTCTGCCTCCCCTACCGGGAAACTATCAAATCGGCCATCGCAGGAAGCTGGCACTTTTTCGCCGGGGGAGTCGCGACAAACATCTATACAACAACAAATACAGTAGTTTTAGGATTTATATCAGGGGATGCAGTCGTAGGCATCTTCTCGGCTTCCGAAAGAATTGTACGCGCGCTCATTGCCCTCTTCTCCTCCATGTACCAGGTGACATTCCCCAGAATCAACGCCTATTACCATGAATCTAAAGAGCAAGCTTTGATCTTCGCGGGGAAAGTGCTGAAAGTAACGGCTATCACCACGTTTTTGATTGGAATAGCACTGCTGGTAGCGGCTCCGCTGATAGTTAAAATCTTGTTTGGCGTGCCGCAGTACAACGAGACGATCGTCATCATGCGACTGAGCAGTTTCCTTCCGTTTTTTGCCATCTGCAACGGCGTGCTGGCGGTTAACCTGCTTTTCACCTTCGGACTGAAACGATACGTTACCAGGATAGTCGGAGCTGGCGGCCTTTTCAGCATCTTGCTGATCGTCCCGGCAGTACTGCTTTTCGAAGCTCGCGGTGTGGCCGTTGTCGCAACATTGACGGAGGTATTAATATCAATTTTGTTGCTCTACGTCTTAAAAAAGAACAAGATCAGCATCAAGATATAAAGCATCGATATTGTGCAGGAGGCACTTGATGTGGGTAAAATAAAATAGGTTGAATGATCCATTTTGTCCCATCCAGCTCAGCACCAGATTTCATATATCCTTTTCGACCAACAGATCATCCCTCCGGGATTCCGGTTTTTGTCAATTCTTATTTTTCTACAAACAGAACATCCCTCCGGGATTCCGGTTTTTGTCAATTCTTATTTTTCTACAAACAGAACATCCCTCCGGGATTCCGGTTTT